>DNZD01000361.1 GCA_003504855.1 Cytophagales bacterium | reverse complement strand
CCATTCTTCGCTTCGTTTTGCGGAGTGCCTGTTATTAAACCTTCTTCGAGATTGCCCCAAAAGCTGTATAACCGATCATTCATCATCTCCAGTATTCCTCCTATGTAGCTCGGCTTCTTTTTGTCAAGAAAAAGATCGGTGTCCGGGCTGTTGGAGTAACGTGCCGTTTCCATAATTCCTTCACGGGTGAGGAAGCCGAAAGCCAGCAGAGCGTCCAGAAAATCATACACATTTCGGTCGCTCGACTCTAAGCTCAGGATCGATTTGATCTCTGCTCCGGACAGCGATTTTCTGGCAGCCAGGTGGGTGAACAATTCAAAATTCACCGCCGACAACAGGATTTTTGAAGCCCAGAAGCCAGTGCCTATTTGCATAATGTTCGCCGGTGTGACGTGCGTGTGCTTTTCCATGATGAAGTTGTTTCGTGAATGTTTAATGGCCGGGGCATTCGCTCCCTGTATGTGAGACGAAACTTAGATGTGGAAAGCCGGGTCGCCAAGCGGCACAGGACGAACCCGGGGCTAAACTGTCCGAAGCGGGCGTTTTATTTATCGGGGAAGGGACCGGGAAACTGAACTCAGATCGTGCGCAGGAATTTCAGCAGCACTTCTTTCATGCCGGTGCCAATGGGAATGAGCTTCTCAGCTACCACCACATGGGTGGCAAGCACCTCATCAATGTGCGAAACGTTTATGACAAACGACCGATGGATGCGCTGAAACAGATTTGGTGGCAATTTTTCTTCAATAGTCTTCAGGGTGACGGAGAGCAAATAGTCCTTTTGCTTCGTGAACACATGGCTGTAGTTGCGGTCGGCCTCGATGTACAATATGCTGTCGAGCATGATTTTTACCATCCGCTCTTTATGGCGAACAAAAATGCGATCGCTCAACACAACCACCTGGCCATCACCTATGTTTTCGCTGCCTGCTTTCGGACCTGATTCATCGCTGGCCATTCGGCTGATGGTAAGCTCGATGGCACGCTGTAAGTCAAGTTGCTTGTAGGGTTTTGAGATAAACGCATACGGCTTTGTCGCTTTCGCCCGATTGAACGTAGCCTCGTCTGCATTGGCCGTGAGGTAAATGACAGGCACGTGGCCAGTTTCTTGCATCTGTTTTGCCGTCTCAATGCCGTCCATTTTTCCTTTCAAGTGAATGTCGAGCAACACGATGTCAGGTCTGTTCTCTTTTACATGCAGCAATGCTTCTTCACCCCGCGGCACGATGCCTGTCACTTCATATCCTAATGCGGTGAGCTGCATCGAAATCTTGGCCCCGATGATCATCTCATCTTCGACAATCAATATTTTGATTTGGGAACCCATCAATGGTGCATATAGGGAAAGGAAATCCTCACTTGAGTTCCATGTCCATTTTCAACACTCAACCGGCCCTCCAACTGACGTACCAGCAAATTGATCAGTTCCGTTCCAAAACCTGTGCCTTTCGCCGTTCCATTAGTTGGTTTGCCAATCCCGTTGTCGGCCACACACAATTCAAGTTCGTTCTCGTGAACTGTGCGCTGGAGGGATATTTTTATTTCGCCATTGTCTTTTTCCGTAAAAGCATATTTCAAGGCGTTGGTAAGAAGTTCGTTGGTGATCAACCCAACGGGTACCGCCGTGTCTATGTCAAGTTCGATTGGCGGCATCTCACAACCTATTTTGATTCGATGGGTCTCATTAAAAGCATCTAAAATGTTGTCAGCCAAATTCTGAAAATAATCTTTCATTTCAATAGCCGCCAGATTTCCTTTCTGATACAGCTTCTGATGGACGATGCCCATGGAAATGACCCGGTTTTGGCTCGATTGCATGACGGCTTGAGCCGACGGACTCTCAATCTTCGCTGCCTGAAGTGCCAATAAACCCGACACCATTTCCAGGTTATTTTTTACCCGATGATGCACTTCCTTAAGCAGCAA
Source organism: Cytophagales bacterium (assembly GCA_003504855.1). Taxonomy (GTDB): domain Bacteria; phylum Bacteroidota; class Bacteroidia; order Cytophagales; family Cyclobacteriaceae; genus ELB16-189. The sequence continues at coordinate 19,036 of DNZD01000361.1, read as the reverse complement.
TTCGATTTCCTCATTGCGCTTATCAAGCAGGCTATTTTTGCCGGACAACTCCGCCACCAGCAACTCCAGTTTTTGGGCAGACTTTTGCTTCAATCGATAGTTTCGATAGAGCAAAATCAACAGGACGAAGCCCGCAACCAACGCGATGATAAAGATGATTTGACGCTGTTTTGTTTGAGCCAGTTGCTGGTCACTTCTCAAAACACTCAGTGCCAATTCGCCCTCCCGCACGCTTTTTTGACTACTTTCTCTTTCAAACTTTATTCCTTCATCGGTGTACAGCTCACTATATTTCAACGCATTGGCCAAATCGCCTTTTGCCCGGTATGAATTTTTAATCATGGAGATCATCGTCATGGCACTACGCATTTCCTGATTCCGTAAATAGCCATTTCTTGATCTCATGTAGTAAGCAATCGCCGAATCATACTGTTTATTTACATGGAATAAATCAGCGATCAATCCCAGGCTATACGGATAAACAGCCAAATGATACAATTTATATTGCTCAATGATGTGTAATGCTTTGCGAATATTTTTTTCACCTTCTGCTAATTGTGCCTGGGTCATATCTTCTTCGCCGATAGCCGAATAGGTGATCAGGTGTCTGCCGTACACAGAGTAATAAATGGCATGATAGTTTGGGTTCCTGGAATATCTTAAAGCCGAGCGAATGCTGTCCAAATAATACCACGTCGTATCTGATTCAACATATGAATACCTGCTTACCAAGGATCTATAAATTCGTATCACTTCTTCGGACTTCTTTTCCACTCCGACCGATCTATAGTAGTCCAAACTTTTCAGCAGATAGGGAAGTGCAATTTTCTTCTCTTCCGTCGAGTTATAGCGTTCATAAAAAACGCCTTTCCCCATCGTGACCCTTGCCTCTGTCTCCGGGCTATTATCGTCTTGTATGGTGGTAAGCGCTTTGGTGAAAAGTACCAATGCTTCTTTGGGCTGCGATCTTTCAAGTTTTATCCCTGCCCAGGTGGTAAGAAAATCAAATTCCTGCACAGCGTTTCTTTCTGTCTCCGGCACTTGCTCAAAATAGCCCCAGCCCCTTTCCGCGAGAGAATCGAGTATACCTATAGGATAGAGCCTTGCGGTGATTTCCTGAGAATAGATTTTAGTTAAAATCCCGAATTGAACAGGTTCATTCTCCCGTACTATTTGGATGGCCTTGTCGGAATAATAAATCGAGCTGTCCCTATTGAATTGCGGCATCTCCAAAAACCACTTTGCGCGGTCAAAGCACTTATTGGCGTAAGCAGAAACTTGTTCCGGCGAAAGCTTTGTGTCGATGGCATTTTGTGCAACGGCAGGCGAGGCAAGCATAAGGCCCAGGAGAATTACACAACTTCCTTTCGCTGAGAATTTGGCGCCCTTTCGCATCAGTTTTTACGACCTATATGACTAAATATAGCAATATACTGGGGTAGCGGGGCGCTTTGAACGATAAGCGGTGGGCTTGACTTCTGGTTTACGCTTGTCCTGAACTGGCCACTAAATGGCCGGAAGTTGTACCAAGACGGAGTGCAAAGCCGGTTGTGCAGGCAATGACAGCACCTAATTTATCGCCGGTGTTGTCATCAAAATGAACCCTTGAACTTAGTTGAACGGATGTTACAGAACTGGTCATAGGCACCATTACAAATAAATAGCTTTGGTTCAGCCTTCAAATTGAAAATGCGATATAAAAAGAAATCAGAACCCGAGCGTTTAGAAAAATCATACTCTAGTGCCGAAAAATAGAACGGGGACTCTTTGGTCAGTTTAGTTGATTTGACTTCAATATATCGATCCGTGCCATTTGTATTTCGAGAAAGTATATCGTAGCCCAATCCATCACCTCGCGTTTGGGAAACCCATTCAATCTTGTCAGCCAGATTTTCCTTACCCGCCTGTATAAGTCGCCAACGCTCAAACTTTAACGCAATTTCTTCACCAGCTCGTCCAATCTTTTGGTTCGCCTGCTCAACCTCCAAATAGTTAATTTTAACTGGGCTCCGATAAACTAATTCGGATTCTTGTAGTGAAGTTTCCCGCTCTGGCGCTTTTTCCAGCATTTTATCAAAGACCAATGCCCTAGGAGCTGGTTCAGATTCAGCGAAAAGTTTAAAGGTTTTCTCTGCCTGTGGCTCACGTTGGATATATGAAAATACAGCTTCTTCCAAGAGTTGCCTTTGGTAATTGTATGCTGGTATATAACCCTTGATAAAAGGTTGACCAATTCGTGCAAGAACAGCACTAATATTTCTGTTCTTAAATTCAATCGATCCTTCGGATCTCCTATTTAACAAAGGAAGCAACCGCCTACGAACAGCAGTCTTATTAAATGGAATACCCAATTGTTCCTTCGAGAGCATATCGAAGTACTCGGAAACTATCAACTCCACTTCTTCCCTGATCCAGTCTTCGTGCATTTTACCAAGACCTTTTGGTCCTTTTGTCGATTAAGGCCTTCTAAGATAGTTGGTCTTGTGAAAACTCCATATCTACAAGTGGCATAATACACTTACTGATGATCGGGATTGAACGGGATTCAGAGAATTTACTTTTCGCTAAATTCATCTGACATGGCAACCCCGTTGTCCTTCCCGACTGAAATACGTTCGTACAAGAATTAACTGCTCACGTACCGTCCACTTTTCAATCAACTATTGAAAAGTGGGTGTGGCGGGCCTCCTCGCCCCAGCGGGGTCGTATAATTTCAGATAAAAGAAAAGCCAGATGAATAATCATCTGGCTTCGTTGTTACAGCCCCGCTGGGCCTTCCCGACGGAATGCATTGCAGCAGCTATTAATGGAGCGACAATAGCAAAGTGCGGATTCTGATCGAAGTGTTCCCACGTCGGGACAGGCCCCGACAAATTCAGAGCCCTGAATGAAAGGCTGCAATTATCTGACTTGAATACTTCTATCAAATATCTCCCACGTCGGGGCGGGCTTTTCTCGTCCCAGCGGGGTCATACAATTCCATACCAACAAAAAAAGCCTGGTCGTTGACCAAGCTTCGTTTTTACTTTTGTGACCCCGCTGGGAGCCAAGTTTCTTAGTTTTTACCACTGAAACTCAGTATTTTGAATAGTAGGTAACCGAATAGGTCACCTTGTTTTTGCCGACTTTCTAAGAACGAATTCTTAATTCGAAATTAACACTTTTAAACTTTTCAATTAAGAGATTTCAACAAAAATGTAAAAAGAACCAGTAGATGTCTGAAAAAAATTGACTTATCAGTTTCAAAGGCCAACGGGCAAGGACACTTCCAGCGAATCCCAATAGATTACGATCTCCCCCGAACTAGTTCCTTCCGACTCAATGACATAACGAAGTCTCTCCTGCTTCTGATCCTCGACTTCCGGTTTTACTTTCACCCTGACGACGTCATCTTTTGGGTCGTATTTATCGGCAAGATGCTGATCCCAATTTTTATTGACGATGATGACCCATTCATTCTTTCCCGGAATAGTGAACAAACCGTACTTGCCAGCCTGAATAGTTAATCCACCTATGACCACATTCCCGGAGAACTCGATGCTTGTTGCACGGTGAGCTCCGGTCACCCACACATTATCATACGGCACAAGCCCTCCCCAGATCATCCGCCCTCTCACTGCCGGAGAATAATAATCTATTGTAACGTTCACATTACCGATTGTTCCCGTAGCCCTCGCTTTGATACTACCCTTTAACGTATCAGGCTCTGACTGTGCTTCTATGATCCTGAAGTCTGGTGCCGCGGGTTCAACTGTTTGTGATGCACCTCTTTCCTTTGCCTCTTCCGTAGTTTTCGTTTGGCTACAGCTTACTAAAAATCCAAGTAGTATAACCGTCATTATCAATTTCATATAAAAAGAAGTTTGGTTAGTATAATAGTAAAGTTGCTGTCTTGATGGTTTTCTCTTTGTCGTCAGTCCATGCAAAGATTAATTGGTTCCCTGATTTTGTCATTTGAGGAAACCCACTTGATCGAGAGTCAGAAGTCGAGGCGACGGTGAGCGAAGAATCTATTGTCCCGTTCGCGTGTACCCTAGCCGCTTTGATCATGATACCTTCCATCCAACTTACCATGGCTGTACCCTCATCAAGAATCTCTACATCAACTCTTCCAATGGGATTTCCATCATCAATGCGAATTGGTTCTCCAAAACTTGCCCCACCGTCCCTTGAGAAAATGACATTTACTTTTGACGTATCACCAGCAACCGTAAACCAAGTCGCCACAACAATATTACCTTTTGCAGCGATCCGCGGTCCGTTTACAGGACATCCAGCGATCTTCCACTGATCATTGTGGATTGAAGCTGGCTCCGTCCAGTGACCATCCACCAAGCGGACAATAGACATATCGCGCATTTCTTCATCCGAACGATCGCGATACACTACTACAGGTCCGTTTGAAGTAATGGCGGCACTCGTCTGACAACAATCACAGGTCTTGTTGTCAAGCTCCCATTCACTGATTTTATTTCCTTTGCCATCTATAATAGCCGCCCGCAAACTCATGGCACCATGATGCCCCTCATGATGGTCCATTCCCTCCATGCCTTCCATCACGGTATTTCTGCCATCAAGCCACGCCACAAAAAAATTATCACCATACGGAAGAAGAGTGACGAACCCATGCTCCGCTTGCTTCCTGTCATCATTGAGCAATACCGGAGTTAACCAGTTTATTCCACCGTCATTTGAGGTTGTAAGTTTAACATCGTAGGCGTAGGTGCTTTCGCCGCTTTTATCTAAAAAGTGAGACACAAACTGATTACCATTGGTTGCAATCATTGGGTAGTCGGCCCAGTTTACAAACCACGTATTTCCAGAGGCGATGACAACCGGTTCGGACCATTGATTCTCCTTAAGGCGCGAATATTTCAATGACGAACTGTCGCTATTCTTTTCAACCCATGAAAAGTAGACAACACTATCAGTATCCGTGAACAGAAAAGGTTCTGCGCTATTTTGCCCCGAGGGCGAGGGAATAAAGGTTACCTGTTTCGTTTCAACACCAGAATTTTTCTTTTGCGAGCATCCGTAACCGATAATGCACAAAAGGATAACGTAAAATTTAATTTTCATGGTTGTTCACTATTTTATTAATCAATTCAATACTGGATGGATCGTCCCATTTGCGAAAGCCTGCTTCGGAAAATATGACCTTTCCTTCCGAATTAAAAATGAATGTGGTTGGCAATGCCTGAATTTTTAGTTCTTCAAGATTCTCTGAATGCACATAATGGAAATCATATGCACGTTTGCTCATAAACTTTCTTATATCTTCAATATCCTCATTGGAAGCAAAAAGGAAAACTACCTCTTTATCTTTTAAGATGACTTTGGCCCTTTCAATCGTCGGCATTTCCTGAATGCATGGCTTGCACCAGGTCGCCCAGAAATTAATAAAGACCGTTTTGCCTTTGTACTGTGCAAGGTCGATGTTCTGGTTATCCAATTCCGTTAGCTTGATTCTGGCAAGGTCGTTGTTCACTTTACTGGTGCACGATAAGAAACTAATGAATAGCAGGTATAACAATATAGGTCTCATTGGATTCAAATCTTTACGGTTTTAAGCCGGAGGCTATTCACGATAACAGACACAGAACTCAAGCTCATCGCCAGTGCGGCTAGCATAGGACTTAGAAGTATTCCAAAAAATGGATAGAGTGCACCTGCTGCGATCGGAATACCTACCACATTATACACAAAGGCAAAAAACAAGTTCTGTTTTATATTTAACATGACGGCGTGGCTTAGTTTTCTAGCTTTGATGATACCCTGCAGATCACCCTTGACCATGGTAATTCCCGCACTTTGAATTGCAGCATCTGTTCCTGTCCCCATGGCAATTCCAACATTTGCCTGCGCCAATGCAGGAGCATCATTAATACCGTCACCAGCCATGGCAACGATCTTCTTACTTACCTGAAGGTTTTTTACTTTATTGAGCTTGTCGGCCGGGAGATACTCTGCTTCGTAACCATCAAGACCTAATGTTTCAGCAACACCTTTGGCAGTATTTTTATTATCTCCCGTGAGCATGATCACCTTCAAGCCCTGCTGCTGCAATTCATGAATTGCCGTCTTAGAGTTTACTTTTATTGGATCAGCAACACTGATATAACCTGCCACCCGTGATTGAATGACCACGAACATTACTGTTTCACCAGCAGATTGTCTCCCTTCCGCTTCTTGTATATCCGATTCAGCAACGCTAAGTCCCTGGTCTTTCAGAAGCTTCGAATTGCCGATGAATATTTTTTTAGAATCAATCATGCCGGTAATGCCGTGACCGGTGATGGATTCGAAATTCGTTACATTACTAAAAAGAAGGTTCTTACCTTTCGCTGCTCTTACAATCGCTTCTGCCAGCGGATGTTCACTGCTTGATTCCAGTGAGGCGGCAAGCATCAGAATCGTATCTTCATTAACGGAACTGTCAAACGTCTTCACTGATTTAAGAGAAGGCTTTCCTTCGGTGATCGTACCTGTTTTATCAATTACCAGTACGTTCACTTTTTCCATCTCCTCAATCACTTTCGCTTCTTTGATCAGAACCCCTGCGCTCGCACCTTTCCCTGTGCCGACCATGATTGACATCGGCGTTGCAAGACCCAGTGCACAGGGACAGGCAATAATGAGCACCGTCACAGCATTTGCAAAGGCAAATACCAGCGAAGGCTCCGGACCCCATATCGCCCATACGGTAAAAGATAGTATTGAAATCAAAACAACTATCGGTACGAAAAATTTCGCGATCCGATCCGCCATGTTTTGAATGGGTGCTTTTGATCTGCTTGCTTTATTGACCATGTCAATGATCTGGGCAAGCAGCGTGTCGGATCCGATTTTGACAGCACGCATTTCAAAACTGCCCGTTCCGTTCAATGTGCCCCCAGTAACGGGATCTCCTTCATTTTTTTCCACAGGAACAGATTCACCTGTAATCATTGACTCATCGATTACACTTCTGCCTTTAGTTACTTGCCCGTCAACAGGAATTTTCTCTCCTGGTTTGATCTTTAAAATATCTTTCAATAAAACCTTCTCAAGGGGAATCGTGTATTCATTTCCATCTCTAATTACTGTTGCTTCAGGCGGAACCAAATTCAACAGTGCCCGGATGGCACTGTTCGTTTGGCCCCTTGCTTTTAGTTCAAGCACTTGTCCTAATAAGATAAGCGTGAGGATAACCGTCGCGGCTTCGAAATACAGATGAACCGCGCCGTCCACTTTAAATTCGTCCGGGAACACTCCCGGGAATTCTAGCGCGACAATGCTAAACAGATAGGCTGCACCAGAACCCAGTGAAATTAACGTCCACATATTTGGCGACCAGTGTATCACCGACTGATAACCACGTGTAAAAAAGTCGGCACTGCAATAAAAGACTACCGGTGTAGCCAGTGCAAATTGAATCCATCCCCAGGATGTCATACCCCCCATCCCAGAAAGATGTACACCCATCATCTCACCCATCGTGATCAGGAAAACCGGTAATGTAAAGGCAGTGGCAATCCCAAACCGTCTGAGCATGGATTTGTATGCCGCTTCTTCTTCCTGATTATCCTTTTGAGCAATTCGAGGTACGAGATCCATTCCGCAGATAGGACAGCTTCCGGGAGCATAGCGAATTATTTCCGGATGCATTGGACAGGTATATTCTCCAACGTGAGGTTTTTGATCATCCATCGAATGCTTGTGATCACTCTGACCATGTTTCATCACATGGTTCGCTGTTATCTCGTTACTGCCAGATACTTTCTTAACAGGAACAAGGTTCATTCCACACTTGGGGCATTTGCCCGGACCGTCCTGGATGATCTCCGGATGCATCGGGCAGGTATATTGAATCGCTGGTTCCATTATGAATTATTTTAGTTGTGAACGTCCATATTAATTACGCTCTCCTTGTCAATGATGTCCGAGTCCGCCGCCAGTAAGATGAATGATTATAAAAAGAACTACGATTACGACCACGACAATCCATGCGTATCGTTCCCATATTCCTTTGCTTGTTGTGTGAATAGCGTTGACACTGGTAGCGCCTTCCAATCTCATTCTTCCATACGAGGTTCTTCCCCAGGGTTTATAAACCGAGAGTATAATAGCCGACAGTAATACAACCAGTGCGGCTCCAGCATCGACAACCAGCCTCATCCGCAATCCACTAAACTCGGAATCTGAAATAGTATGCGATACCATGTCAGCAATGAAACCTACCGGCTGCATGTGTAGCAGTAAGAAAATCGTTGCCACCACCGTGAGCAGGAACTTGATAAGGACCCAATAGTGCTGAAACAAGCCCCATGGAGTACCCAATGATTGGATTACTCCCGATAGCAATGAAGCCAGACAAGCGGGCACAATGACGAACCAGCCGATCAATTCCATAGACAGATAAGATGCACGTACCAACTGCGCATCTTTACCAAGCAGCCCACCAATAGCAAGAGCAAAAAAGGCAGCGACCGCGCCAAACCAACCGATAGAAAATGTAATATGACTTGTCAGCGCCAATTTTCGAAATGTAGGAGTCATTGTCATCGTATGTGATTTAATGGTTAGTGTTACGATTTCTGCTAATGGTTATGCATTTTGGTAGTGTCAGAGCCTTTGACAGCTTCCAGCTTCATGTTGCATTTGGAGCAGACATCTCCAGCCTTACCTGTCACTTCAGGATGCATCGGACAAGCATAGACCATTTGTGTTGTGTCATTGGTCATTTTATCGTGCTCGTGGGTTTTTCCAGACTTTCCACCACAGGATGAAAGTAAAAGCGTTGCGGAAAAAAGAGTAATAAATACACCCGTGAACAGTGAGATTGGGTTTTTCATGATTTTGGCTTTTAGAGGTTTATATTTTTAAAGTGTTTCCTTCGTATTTCCGCATTTCAACATGCGTTGGCCCATGTAAGGATTGATGATCTCTTTCGTATTGCTAATCCAATTAGCTCCTTCACCATTCTTTGCCATCGGGCAGAATTGAAGGTAAAGTTCGCTGTCATTAGGATGATAGGCTTTCACGAGTGCATACATTGCATCACTCACCGTTGACAATTCCACACGTGTTTCCTCAATGTCAGCACTCTGATCGATACCCTTTAAGCCTTGATTCAATTTTGCCAGCTGCTGATGATAAAAATCCATCTGCTCTCCTGCGAGTTTTGACATATCAAACTTGCTCACCGTCTCCGATAATTTCTTTGCTGCAGCCCTGGCACGATCCTGATTATCTTCAATCAGTGATTTATTCAACACAAAGTAATCGGCCAGAAATCCATTGATCTGAGATTTAACGGAAGGGTCTACATTGTCAAAAGTCTTGATCTCACGTGCTGTTCCTTGAGAAACAGTTGGTTGCTCTTTTTCAATCGCAGCTTCCTGATTTGTTGCATCCTTCTTGTTGCCGGAGCATGCCGCTATGAGAACAGCGAAAACTAGCAGCAGGATTTGTACGATGTTTCGATTTGCATTCATAATGGCTATTTTTTTGGTTTAAAATTTATTAATCGTTTTTAGAATTAATTATCACACGCTCTAATGATGATGCCCTGCCATCGGATCGCCACCTTTTTTCAGTACCAGTTCACTGTACAATAGATAGGCCCCTGTGACAACGACATTTTCATTTTCAATTACCCCTTCTGTGATCTCAACCTTGTCGTAGTTCTCAAGGCCGGTCTTCACCATGCGTGGTTTGAAAGCGCCATCCTTTTCAAGCATCCAGACATGACTTCCCTTTGCATCACGGATCACGGCGTCCGCTGGAAGTGCTATCACTTTTTTCTCTGAATGAGAAAGGATCACCGTTGCCTGCGTACCCGGTAGAAACTCATGCTTTTGTTTATTGATAATTACGGCTCGCAGGCTCATAATTTGGCTGCCCTGCCTGTACTCGGGACTTAAAAATGTTACCACACCTTCCACTGGAACATTTTCAAACCCATTAATTTTTACATTGATCTTATCGCCTATCTTCACGAATGCTGACTCACCGGGATACAGTTCGGACTCTACCCAGATCTTATCAAGCTTTTCGATCCGGTACAGCGGACTTCCTTCGGATACATACTGCCCTTCGGTCGCATCAATGCGTGCAATAACTCCGGACGCCGGAGCTAAAAATGTAATTGTAGAACTACTGACTTTACGTTTCGACAACTGATCAATCTGCCCCTGGCTCATTCCCAGCAGCATCAGCTTCTTTGCAGCAGACGTAACAAACCCCTGATAACGGTCTCCTTTCAATTCGCTTGCCTGTCGAAGGGTCAGCAAATACTCCTGCTGAAGCGTTAAAAGTGATTCACTATAGATTTCACACAAAGGTTGACCTTGTTGTACCGATTGCCCGGCTTCTTTATAAAACAATTTTTCAATCCGGCCCTGAACCCGGCTCGAGATTACTTCTGTCTGTTCTTCGTCCACCATTAGTCTTCCAGTCAACAGGGTGTTCTCTCCCATGTTTTCCAGTCGGGTTAGTGTGGTCGAAATATTTGCCAGCTTGATCTGACTTTCCGAAAGCATGATCGACCCGTCAGCGCCGGTCGAAGCATTCATTTTTACAAGGTCCATTCCACAGATAGGGCACGTACCTGGCTTATCCTGTATCACCTGGGGATGCATCGGGCAGGTGTATTTTTCAGTGACTGCTGTATTCGCAGCGTGATCAGCTTTCTTCACGCAGGACGTTATTCCAAGGGTAATCAGAATAAGAAAACTAAATCGTATCGCTTTCATATCAATTTCTGACTTTAATAAAACTCTCACTGTCTACCATGAACTGTGCATTATAGGCAACACTATCTGTTGACTCGAGGCCACTTACAATTTCAATCCAGTCACCAGATTGCTGGCCCGTGACGACGGCTTTCGGCCGAAACACTCCCCGACGTTTTGTGAATGCGATCTCGGCTGATCCAAGATCAAGTCGGGCAGACAACGGAATCCAAAGTGAATTACCGGATGATGATTTAAAAAATGCGGTTAACAGCTGGCCAATGTGAAGCTTATCCCCAGCGTTCGACAAATAGCATCTTACCTTTACAAAACTTTCCCCGCTTTCAAAGAAAGGTTGAATAAAATTTACTTTCGCTTCGATTTTCTCAGAGGTATTATCGGATACCAGGGTTACCGGGTCATTCACATTTATAGATGCCGCGTCCCGCTGATAGACATCAAACTCGGCCCAGACTTGATCGGTATTGACGACTTTGAAAATGGCCTGCCCCTCGTTTACGTACATTCCTTCGCGCGTCACCAGTTCGTTGCTAATTTGAGAACCGGGTGACGGAATCGTGGACCGTGTCCTTCCATCCATTCCACCTTCCATCGACGAGGAAACGGCTGATTTTTCTGTAGGTTCAAGCGCCGCTATTGCCGCTTCCTCAACAACATAACCGTTCACCGGACTATAAACAGGAAATGAATAGGATTCCTTCCCAGTAGAAATAAGCCCAGTAATCTGTGAATCTGAAATTCCAAGCAGCCGTAGCTTTTGTTTTGCTCCATTAATAAGTTCAGTGTTTTCCTTGTCTGACGTTATGAGATAAAGTAAGTCCCGCTGAGCGGTGAGGAGTTCCGGACTGTAGATTTTCAGAAGCTCCTGTCCCCTTTTTACTGGCTGGAGATTATACTTGATAGAAAGTTTTTCAATTCTGCCTCCAAACCGGATAGGAATGGATATTGACCTTCTTGTATCATAGGTTATAATGCCATTTGCTTTTATGTTTAGATCTCGTACTTTCTCTATTGGCATAATCGTTCTGATCGACGAGGTAACCATCGCATTGGTTGGCTTTAGCAAATTGTTAAGCTCGGGGGTGATCTTTACTTCCTGTCCTGGCAATCCTTTTTTAACCAAGTCCATTCCGCAAATCGGGCAAGTGCCGGGCTTATCCTGAACAATGGTGGGGTGCATAGGGCAGGTATACTGGTCGTGAACTGCATGATCCGTTTTTTTATTGCAAGAAGTTGCTGCCAAAAGCGCACTCATGAAAATCAATGCCATTTTCAAATGAATCCTTTTCATCTTATTTCTCCAGTTGCTTTTCATAGTTCACTATCATTTCATAGTACCGCTGAACCGTATCCAGATATTGCATCTGTGTCATATTGAGTGTTTCCCATGCATCGATCACAATAGGGAGTTCTTCTTTGTTCTCTTCATAGGCGAGCATGAGTGTCTCGTAATTCTTATGCAATGCCGGCGTAATTCGCTTTTCATAGTTTTCAATCTGTTTGCCAAGGGTATTGATTTCGGTAGCCATGCTTGTCGTCATTCCCAGTAGTTCATTCAGAATGGCTGCCCGTTCGCTTTTCATGGCATCGATCTCTTTGCTCATTCCCTGAATATTCGACTTATAAGTTTTCGATGACCACGGTGCAATTGGAATCGATACCATACCCAGCAACATAAACTGGTTTGGCATTTCGCTTCCCCGTGCAATCATGTGATTGAAGCTTAGGTTGAAATCTGGTTTCGATTGATAGTTTTCCAGCGCCTGGTTAAGCTTCATGGCCAGAATGCTTTTGTCAATTCTGCGAATATCACTTCTACTTTCCGCAAAGGTGATTGTGTCCGCAACCGCGAGAATGAATTCTCTTGGCTGACCCAATGTATCAATTGAAAATCGTACATCACCAGGCACGTTCATCAACTGGTTAAGCAGTATGTTCTTCTGAATGATCTGATTGTCGTTCATTAAAATCATATTGCGAACCTCTTGCAGTCTTCCTTCGGCCTTATATACATTGCTAATCTTGCTTTGATTGTAAGGATACCTCAGCTGAGCGATCTTTAGTACCAGCGCAATTATTTCTTCGTTCTCTTTTAAAACTCTCTTCTTCTTCTCCAGTACCATCCATTGATAATAAGCTGTTTTCGCCTGTGCACGCAATTCATTGAATACATATGTCTCACTTGCCTGCTCAATCGCTGCCTTTGATTCCAGATAACCCTGGTTGGCACGAAGCTTTGCAGGATTTGTAAATTTCTGTTGCACGGAGAGCATAATCTGACCTTTATCTCGGGGATCATCTACCTTCTTGTAGGGCAGCATCCACAAGCCGCCTCCCACTTCGGGAGCCATCCAGCCCTTTGCCCCTTTTGCATATGCATTCATCGCCTCCGCTCGGGAACTATAGCTCTTTAACATTGGGTTGCGCTCTTTCACTGCCGCGATAATACTATCCAATGACATATGACCCTGGCCGTTTGCATTTACCGTGGTGAAAAAAGCAACGACAATAAATATTCTTTTAATGTTTAACATCATGTATTTCAAGTTTTCCGAATTTTCTCAATTCATACTCTTTCGTCATCAGGAAGATGAGCGGTGTAACCAGTAAAATGTGAGTGGACGAAGTCAACACCCCTCCGATCATAGGAAGTACAATGGGCTGCATCACGTCACTACCAACCCCGGTTGACCACAGCACCGGCACAAGACCGAAAAGCGACACGCATACCGTCATCAGTTTGGGACGCAATCGCTTGGCTGCTCCGTGAATCACGTATTCTCGCAAATCATTGTTAGTGATAGTATCTCTTGAATTTCCTTTAAGCGTTACTAACTGTTGCATAGCATCATTCAAATAGATCACCATCACAACACCTGTCTCTACGGCTATTCCGAACAAGGCTATAAAACCTACGGCCACCGCTACTGAGAGATGGACACCATAGAAATAAATAATGTATGCTCCTCCGATAAGAGCAAACGGAATGGTAATCAGGCTTAAGAAAGCTTCACGGATTGATTTAAACGCCAGGTAAAGGGCAAGAAAAATAATCAAGAAGACAATCGGCGCTATAATTGCCAGCGTTTGCTTGCCTCGGATCAGGTTTTCATATTGACCGCTCCACTCGACATAATAACCATTGGGAAGACCGGTCAGATCTGAATTCACTTTTTCAATCGCTTCTTGCACCGTACTTCCAAGATCACGATCACGTACATTGAACAGTACCGCACCACGAAGCATAGCATTGTCTGACTGGATCATGGGTGGTCCATTCTCAAAACGAATTTCCGCCACCGACGATAAAGGAATCGTTCCGACCGAAGCTTTGAGTGGGATTCGTTTGATACGATCAATACTATTTCGATAATCCTGCGGTAATCTCACATTGATCGAAAAACGCTTACGACCTTCCACCGTATTGCCTAACGGTGTTCCACCAATGGCGGTCTCAACGATCATGTTTACATCTTGGATACCCAAGCCGAATCGTCCTATCTTATTACGGTCGATATCAATGAGTAAATATTTACCACCGGTGATAGGTTCTACATACAAATCTTTCACACCGGGAATATTTTCCATCAGCTTTTTGACGTGTTCCGATACCGCATAGATTGTATCCAGGTTTTGCCCGTGAACTTTAACACCGACGTCTGTCCGGATACCCGTTGAAAGCATGTTGATTCGGTTGATAATCGGTTGAGTCCATCCGTTCACTACCCCCGGGATCTGAAGCTTTGCATCCAGCTCATCCACTATATCTTTCTTGGTAATCCCAGCGCGCCACTCCGATTTTGGTTTCAGCATGATGATCGTTTCAATCATACTAATGGGAGAATTGTCAGTTGGTGTGCTCGCCCGTCCTGCCTTACCCAATACCTTATCAACCTCGGGAACGGACTTAATAATCTTGTCCTGAACCTGGAGAATTCGCTTAATCTCTGAATTGGAAATATCCGGAAGCGTCACAGGCATGAACAAGATTGATTGCTCATCGAGTGGCGGCATGAACTCACTTCCAAGGCTGATCAAAAGTGGAATACTTATCGCCAGGGCGATAAGATTTATCCCTATCGTTGTCTTTCTCCAGTTCAGACAGATCCGGATTACGGGTTCATAAATTTTCTCGAGAGTTCGGGTCAACGGATTCGCTTTTTCATTCTTGAATTTACCACGCATGAACAGCGAGATCATCACCGGTGCCAGCGTAATCACCAGAAAAGCATCCACGATTAATATGAAGGTCTTCGTATAAGCAAGCGGATGGAACAGCTTTCCTTCCTGACCAGTAAGTAAAAACACCGGAAGAAAAGAGGTAATGATAATAATCGTCGAATAGAATACTCCGCGCGAGACCTGTTTGCTGGATTTCTCAATAATCGCTTCCCGCTCGTCGGCAGGAATCTCCACGTAATCTTTTTTCTTATTGAATACTCTTCTGATCATACGATTAGGAGTTTAGCTGCTTATTTAACTCTTCCTGACGCAGTGCCAGATTTCTGTACGAGTTTTCCGCCATTATAATCCCGTTGTCAACAATTACCCCGATTGCCAAAGCAATGCCCGTGAGCGACATGATGTTCGAGGAAATATTAAAAACATTTAATAGAATGAAGCTTGCAGCAATAGTGATTGGGATCTGGATGATAATGCTGATCGCGCTTCTCCAGTGAAAAAGAAAAAGTAACACCACCAGCGACACTACGATCATCTCTTCTATCAGTGTTCGCTTAATCGAGGAAATAGATTCTTCAATGAGTCCACTCCGGTCATACACAATATTGAACTTCATTCCTTCGGGGAGGCCCTTGGCAGCCTCCAGCATTTTTGCTTTGACATTGTTAATTACCTCATCGGCATTCTCCCCGTACCGCATGACAATAATGCCACCAACGGCTTCTCCTTCACCGTTCAGGTCAAAAATCCCAAGACGCGTTTCTCCCGTCATCTGCACCGTTCCAATATCTTTTATCCTGACCGGTGTAGCATTTTCGGTCTTAAGTGAAATCTTTTCAATATCCTGGATGGACTCGAGATATCCTGTGGTTTTAATGATGTAACCGATATCACTTAGCTCGAACTTGCGACCGCCAGCTTCATTGTTATTATTTCTAATGGATTGAATGACCGCAGGTATTGATAAGCCGTAATAGGTGAGTTTGTTCGGATCGATCGTAACCTGGTATTGCTTTTCAAAACCACCAAACGAAGCCACTTCACTGACGCCCGATACATTTTGCAGCGCAAACTTTACATACCAGTCTTGTATAGCACGCTGTTCACCCAAATCCATTTCAGGAGCATCAAGGGTATACCATAGCACATGACCAACCCCTGTTCCATCCGGACCCAGGGTCGGACTCACTCCATCCGGTAACAAATTGTTGGCAGAACTTAATCTTTCTAATACCCTTTGACGTGCCCAATAAATATCCACCTCGTCGTTGAAAATCACATAGATGAAACTCATCCCGAACATCGAAGAGCCACGAACGTACTTTACCTTGGGAAGTCCCTGCAGGTTTGTAATCAGCGGATAGGTAATTTGGTCCTCCATGATCTGGGGGCTACGCCCCATCCACTCGGTAAACACGATCACCTGATTTTCTGATAGGTCCGGAATAGCATCAATCTTGCTTTTCTGAATAGAGAAAATCCCCCACACGAATAATGCTGCTGCGATGAGCAGCACAAAAACTTTATTGCGTAGTGAAATAGAAATTAATTTTTGAATCATGGCAAAAGTCATTTGAAGTTGGCTAGCCATTGGCATAACCATAAATAAAAAGAAGTCACAACCTCGTCAGTGAATTGACAGGCTGAAACCCTGACAGCTAAGAAATCAAATAAGGAGTGAGTGGGCGAAGAGCGTTATGTCACGCTCAGGTAACGGAGGTTTACAAAGAACGTAGCGTAGAGTTGCTACTGTAGGATCACTATAAACAATGGAATATGACACAGGAAGAATAACAGCTATGACACTAAGTGATGGTGCAGCTGGTTTTGTGATCTTTAGAATTGGAGATGTCTCATCACTTTTCACAATAACAGTTTGCTCTTCACAGCACCCGTTTTTCTTTGCGTGGTGTTCAGCCCCAATGCAAGGTTTACATGGATCAGGCTTCACAAATAATGCCACCGATTTGACTTCACCTCCGCAAATATGTGAATTCACCATCACCCCAATAGAAGCAACGAGCATAAGCCCAGAAAGAAACAAGGATAGTATGGGATGAAGTGCCTTCATCATCTTCTTAAAAGTAAGCATTTTTTACTTCAAAGTCGCACAAGCATAGCGGCAGCCATGCCAACCATTAATAAATCCTCAATTATTGTTACCGTACTCATGGGCAGGTTAAAGATCGCTCCGAGGCAAGCACAGCGTATTTTTTGTTTGTTCAAGACACTTTTTATAACGCCAATGGAGCTAAAACCCATCACCGCAATCGTAGCCATATTGGTAAAGAATGGGTTGAATTCTGTCAGGTATGCCAGGCCAAGTCCAAGCTCAATAAATGGATAAATGTATCCATAGACAGGGATCTTAATGGCCAACAGGTCATACATGGCATAGCTTGATGCAAACCCTTTTATATCGAGCATTTTGAAAAAAGAAAACACAAGAAAGAAACCAGCCATAAAGTAATTCATACCATCATGGAGGTTGCCCTCTGAGGTAATAAACGACACGCCGGTGATGAACAATCCTATGATGAGCAATGGCTTGTATGTCGAAAGCCACGACTTAGCGGTCTCATCCTTGATTCCGTGATTAAAAGGGGCAGAAGCGTCTTCGCTGATCCTATACTTGGTATCAACCCCAATAGCCGCTTGTAATTCATAAGTGCTGATATGCTTTTGCATCGTGATGATAGCTTGCTGCCCTTCGAGCTTAACGTCGGCTGCAAGCACATCGGGGTGCATAAGTAATTTACTTTTTACTTTGGCCACGCAGCCTTCACAGGTGATGCCCTTGACTGTATACGAGTGAGTCATTATTTTTTGCTGTTTAATTTACACTCAAATTAACGCACCACACTGCGTTAAGTCTTTACATAATTTTGGGAAAGAGTTGCATTATAATTCAAACTGGCATTATGAGAAGGCCTAATAATTCGCTTGCTCGGCAAGGGATTACTTGCTAGTCGGACCTTCTTCAACTATTATCTTCGACCGAGGATAAGCCGAATTAAAAGCTCGTCGGGCAAAGTGAATCAGATTTTATCCAAGGAGTGACGGATTTTGTTGCGGACTTTTTTGAAGTGTCCAGGCGTAAGTCCGGTAACTTTTTTGAACTGATTACTAAGATGTGAAACACTGCTATAACTTAGTTGATCAGCAATTTCCTTAATCGACAATTCATTATATGCCAGGAGTTCCTTGGCGCGCTCAATTTTTTGATTGATGAAATAGTGTTCAATAGTGATTCCCTCAACAGATGAGAAAAGTGTACTCAACGTTGAGTAATCCTTGCCTACTAGTCGGGCAAGGTGATTAGAAAGGTTGTAAGGACTTTTCCCATTCTGATTGCGAATTAGGTTGATGATCTCACCTTTAATCCTTTCAATGATCTTGGTTTTTCTGTCGTCAATTAGTTCGAATCCCAACCGTTCAATACTTTGTCTGAAGGCCTGAATTCTTTTGTCTGGTACCGCACCCACTGTTCCTATCTCTCCAAGCTCAACAGAATTGTAGCGAATTCCGTTTTTATCCAATTCAGCTTTCACAGCTGTCTTGCAGCGATCACAAACCATATTTTTTACATAAATCAGCATAAAATCAAGTGAGCCGATTACCGCCCGATGACACTGTATTTAAATATAACAATATTCACGGGTTTAAATCCAACGCCCGGAATCCGGGTCAATATATATGGCTCTTAAGTGCCTCTCCGGTTTCGCTCTTCCAGATCCGACGCAGATGGCGTGCACTTTGATAGCCGCACAGACTTGCTAGCTTCTCAACCGTGTACTCCGGATTATTAAGCAGCGTACGGGCCAACTCCAGCTTCACGGCCCTTTTGAATTCTATTATCGTATGGCCGGTGGCCTGCTTGAAAAGTCGTGTGAGGTTGCGCACACTCAAATGACATATAGAAGCTAACTCTGCCAGTGCTGGGTTCTTGTCAGGATTCGAGATAATAAAGTCCTGAACTTTGTGGATGGCCGGATTGAAATGCGTTTGATAATCCAGGTAGATGGTCTGCTGGCGGTCGGTGTTGTTTCTCCGGATATAGACCACCATCTCACGCGCCACCTTGGCCGATATGACCGGGCCCTGATAATGTTCTATGA
>DNZD01000374.1 GCA_003504855.1 Cytophagales bacterium | reverse complement strand
TGTTGAATCGCTCCATTGACAAGACTACCCCGTTTTTCACAGGAAGTGCCCCGCCGCTGAGGCCGGTGCCGGCGCCTCGTGGTGTTACCGGAATGCGGTGTTGGTTACAGATTCGCAGGATTTTGCTCACTTCTTCCGTAGTGCCAGGCCTTACCACCGCATCCGGCATAAAGAAGTAGTCTTCGGTCTTGTCGTGTCCGTAATCTTCGAGCCGGGTAGTGTCTACGATCACATGGTCCGCCCCAACAACGCTGCGGAAGTCATCCAGTATCATTTTGGCCAGCGGGCGTTCCGTCACTTCCAGCACTTTAGCGTTTCCCATGAATCCTGTAAATTTGTCTATGTTCCAGCACGAATGAAAATACCGGGCAAAGTTACGCAAATCCGATTTTACAAAGCGTGCATTTACCTGACCCTTTTTGTTCTTTTGGCATCGTGCGCCGGCGCACGGAAGGCCCGGATACGCGATAAGAAAATCGACACCATTATCGAAACGGCCCGAACCTTTACAGGTACGCCATACAAGTGGGGTGGCAATACCCGCACCGGACTGGATTGCTCCGGACTTACCTCGAATGCCTACCGTGCTGTAAACATTACCTTGCCCCGTCAGGCGGCTGCCCAGGCCGAAGTGGGAGAGAAGGTAAAGATCAAAGAACTGCATGCCGGTGACTTGTTGTTTTTTGCCACGGGAAAGAAGAAACGGGAGATCACCCACGTCGGTATTGTCACAGCCGTAAAAAGCAGTGATCACATCAAGTTCATACATGCCTCTACGTCAGTTGGGGTTGTTGAAAGCAATCTCTTTGAAGATTACTATATCAAACGGTTTCGTTTGGCCCGCCGCATTATCACCAAATAAGAACATTCACCTTAAGCCCCAGCTTATGTCAACCAGTCGAAGGAAATTTCTGAAAACGAGTGCCTTGTTCTCTGCTGTGCTTGGTACACTGGGTCTGCAGCGGGCAGGGGCGGCCACGCCTGCGCGAAAGCCGGTTGTGATTTCGACCTGGAACTTTGGTAAAGCAGCCAATGTGGAAGCGTGGAAAGTGTTATCGGCCAATGGTCGCGCCCTGGATGCCGTGGAGTTGGGTGTGCAAGTGCCGGAAGGAGACCCCAAAGAAACTTCAGTAGGGCTTGGTGGTTTACCCGACCGTGATGGCCGTGTGACCCTCGATGCCTGCATCATGGACGAACATTCAAATTGCGGTGCGGTTGCCTGCCTTGAACATATTGTTCATCCAATTTCGGTGGCCAGAAAGGTGATGGAAAAAACGCCCCATGTATTGTTGGTGGGTGAAGGCGCACTCCAGTTTGCCCTGGCCCAGGGATTCAAACGTGAAAAACTACTAACCGCTGAATCTGAAAAGGCGTGGAAGGAGTGGTTGAAGCAAGCGGAATACAAACCGATCGCTAACATCGAGAACCATGACACCATCGGTATGATTGCGCTTGATGGTCAACAGAACCTGTCGGGAGCCTGCACCACCAGCGGCATGGCGTACAAACTCAAAGGACGTGTCGGTGATTCACCCATCATTGGCGCTGGTTTGTTTGTAGACAACGAAATTGGTGCCGCTACTTCCACCGGCGTTGGTGAAGAAGTGATCCGAATCTGTGGGTCACACCTGGTTGTGGAACTGATGCGTCAGGGCAATACACCTCAACAAGCCTGCGAAAAAGCCGTGCTCCGCATTGTAAAGAACCAACCTGCCAAGTCAAAGGAAATGCAGGTGGGATTTCTGGCTGTCAACAAGCAAGGCGAGTATGGTGCTTATGCACTGCAACCCGGATTTACCTATGCGGTGTATTCGGAAGACATACCCAACGAGATTTTTTCTTCCAGGAGTTATTACCCGGGCAAATGATCTGCGAAGTTGTAGTGTATAACATCGAGTCTGCCTTCAAGGCCCAGGAAGGCGGGGCCGACCGTATCGAACTGTGCGACAACCCCGCTGACGGGGGCACCACCCCATCTGGTGGTGTGGTAGACGTAGTCCGCAAGAACATGAACCTGGATGTGTTTGTAATGCTCCGACCCCGCGGTGGTGATTTCTGTTATTCGAGTTATGAATTTCACACCATGCGTCGTGATATGCTCCAATTCCAAAAGCTCAGCGTCGATGGATTCGTGCTGGGCATCTTGCTTCCAGATGGCTCGCTGGACAAGAAACGTTGTAGGGAATTGATTGACCTGGCCAAGCCGCTACCAGTAACTTGCCACCGCGCCTTCGATATGTCACGTGATCCCCTGCAGACACTTGAAGACTGTATCGAAGTTGGATTCGCGCGCATCCTGACTTCGGGAGCCAAAGCGAAAGCCGATCAGGGTGTTGGGCTGCTGGCCGAATTAGTTAAAGCGGCCAGGGGAAGAATTCAGATTATGGCAGGTTCTGGCTTGAACGAGCAGACCGTAGCGGACATTGTGAAGACCACCGGGGTTCAGGAAATTCATTTCTCAGCTACCGCTTCGCGTCCGAGCGCGATGACCTATCAGAATCCGGCCATTGCCGCTATGGGTGAACAGGGTGTTAGTGAATATGCCGTTCGCACCGTAGATCCTGAACGTGTCCGGCGCATCCGTGCGCTGGCAACACAGGCAGCCGGTTAGTGCTTCCAGGTTCGCTTCATCCGCCAGCCCAACCGGTTAAACTCAGCACCCGTCTCACTGGTGGTGTATACCGTGACATTTTCTGCCGGTGAAAATACCTGCTCGGTAAACACGGTCAGACCGTCATTCACGAATACCTCGAGGATACTTTGGTCGATAAAAATATCAAAGGTCACTGCGCCGTTGATGGGAGCCACTTCAGCTTTTTCAATGCTCGGAAAGTCCTTATTA
>DNZD01000317.1 GCA_003504855.1 Cytophagales bacterium | reverse complement strand
TCCGCTGGCTGCAATCCGGAAGCATTGGTTATTATCTGTTTATTATGGTGGGAGGCATTCTGGCTATTCTCGCTGCACATTACTGGACGATCATCAACTGATATGATTATACTACTGCTCATCATACCGTTGCTGACTTGCCTTTTAGCTGCGCTGCTGTCTCCTGAAAAGGCAAGGACCGCAGCACTTGCATCATCCATCGTTAACCTCCTGCTGACTTTGGGTCTGATGGGACAACACGGAGTATCCATTACCGTGGACCTGCCATGGATTCCGTCCATGGGTATTCATTTCTCCCTCGCCATGGATGGCATCAGTTTTCTGATGGTATTGCTCACCAACCTGATGATGCCTTTCATTATCGGTTCAATTGATACAGATAAAAATTATCCATCATCATTTTACAGCCTGCTGCTATTCATGCAAATGGCCTTACTCGGCGTATTTACTGCACAGGATGGATTTCTATTCTATGTTTTTTGGGAATTGGCCCTGATTCCTATCTGGTTCATCTGTCTGATCTGGGGTGGAGAGAACCGTGCACAAATTACCCTGAAGTTCTTTTTGTATACACTCTCGGGCAGCCTCTTGATGCTCGTGGCCCTGATTGACGTATATTTAAAAACACCTGGTAGTCACAGTTTTCAACTGGCAGATCTGATTAATACTGGTGCCAACCTGGGCGAAGTAGAGCAGGGCCTTGTATTCTGGGCGCTTTTCCTTGCCTTCGCTATCAAGATACCCATCTTTCCTTTCCACAGCTGGCAACCGGATACCTATACCAATGCACCCACCGCCGGTACGATGATGTTGTCGTCGCTGATGCTGAAGATGGGAACATACGGTTTGATTCGATGGCTGTTACCCCTCGTCCCTGCTGGCGTCAAAATGTGGGGTGATGTAGCGATGGCTTTGGCTGTTATTGGAATACTATACGCAGCAGGCCTGGCCCTGACGCAAAAGGAATTCAAACGACTTCTGGCCTACTCATCCATGTCGCACGTGGGATTGATCGCTGCGGGCAGCCTGACGGTATCGGCCATGGGAATTCAAGGGGCGGTCTTTCAGATGTTCAGCCACGGGCTTATTGTCTTTGGATTGTTTTATGTGGTACACCTGATTTCCAAACGCACGTCATTTAAAACACTTCAGGACCTCGGTGGACTCCGCAACACCGCGCCTCAACTCGCGACGGCCTTTCTGCTGCTCCTGCTGGGATCCATTGCTTTGCCATTGACCAGCGGTTTTGTAGGCGAGTATCTTCTCATCAGCGCTTTGGTGAAGTATAACTTCTGGATTGGGGTAGCGGCGGGACTATCTATCATTCTCGGAGCCATCTATATGTTGCGCACCTTTCAGATCACCATGTCGGGCGACGTAAGTCCGGCGGCTCAACACTTCTCCGATCTGACGACAAGTGAAAAGATCATCTTGTATCCGGTCATTGGACTGATTCTGTTGTTGGGTATTTTTCCTACGCCCTTATTAACGATCACGGAATCTGTTGCGAACCAAATCGTTGTGCTGTCTGGTAACCTGATCAACCTGACTCCCTGATATGAACGCGCTATACATCATTTGTGGATTGGGTTTTGCTGCGTTGCTCACGGAGATTTTCTCCTTCCGCAAGGCATTGCAGGGTATCATCCTGATAGGGCTGGTTGCAGCCTTTATCGCCGCAGCCATGGATTGGCACACAGCGAAAGCTTACTTCAACAATATGGTGCTCTTTGATCAGGGTGCCTTGTCATTTACACTATTACTGATCTTTATCACCGCCTGTTGGTTCTGGATCAACCGCGATTATTTCGAAGACCAGCTCCACCAAACCGACCGATCAGGCTTGATCCTGTTCTCCCTCAGCGGGGGCGTGATGATGTCAGCCTATCACAACATGGCGATGCTCTTTCTGGGTATCGAAGTGCTTTCCATTTCATTGTATGTCCTGGCCGGTAGCCGCAAGGAGAGTCTGCTCTCGAACGAGTCCGCATTCAAGTACTTTATCATGGGTTCGTTTGCCACCGGATTCCTGTTAATGGGAATTGCCCTGGTGTATGGTGCCACCGGAACATTTGATATCAGTGTACTTGCTACGAAGTTAGGGGAGGGTCATGTTCCCGAATTTGTGTACCCGGGCATCTTGCTGATTCTGGTCGGGATGCTGTTCAAGATTTCGGCAGTACCATTTCATTTTTGGGCACCGGATGTATACGATGGCGCCCCGGTTCCTATTACGGCCTACATGGCCACCGTGGTGAAGACAGCTGCAGTAGCTGCATTCTGGAGAATGTTTGCAATCGGGTTGGGCACCAGCAAATCCACCTGGATTCAGCCGATAGAAGTTGTAACAGTTCTCACCCTGGTCATTCCATCTGTTATTGCCGTCTACCAGACATCCCTCAAGCGCATGATGGCATGGTCGAGCGTGGGACAAATTGGATACCTGTTACTCGCATTTATTTCGCAGCCTTCAGGAACAGCGTTGCCTGTGTATTACTTGTTGGCCTACGGTATGGCATCCCTGATTGCTTTTGCCGTTGTTGTTGAAGTGGAGAAAGCAGACGGATCTGGTGCCGGTGTAAATGGGCTTTTTAAACGCCATACCGGATTTGGTGTGTTGCTAACACTGTCATTGCTTTCACTAGCAGGGATACCGCCGCTTGCCGGATTTATGGCAAAATACCAGGTGCTGGTAAGTGCCGTTCAGGCCGACCATATAGGGCTCACCCTGGTTGCGGTTCTGTCATCGCTGATAGGCGTATTCTATTACCTGCGGGTAATTGTGCTGGTCTTCAGCAACAATGCCCAGCAAAAAGACAGGCTTATCGTATCGCCCAATCGGGTTGTGCTGCTCGCAATACTGGCTGCACTCATCCTGATGACTGGATTACTACCCGATTCGCTGTTGAGCCTGTTGTCGGTCCGTTTTTGATTGACCATCCGTACTACTTTTGTTGGATTTTCTTTCGCTTTATTTTACCTTCCATCTAAGATAACCTGCCATCCCAATGGGTAAAGTAAGAGACATCCTCAAGACCAAAGGTCACGCCATCTTCTCCGTGGAGCCATCTGTCATGGTTTACACCGCCGTCGAACTGATGTGCGAGCGTAACATCGGCGGATTATTAATTGTAGAGGGTGGAAAATTGGTGGGCATCTTTACCGAACGCGATTATGCCCGGAAACTTATTCTCAGGGGCAAGTCATCCAAGGATACACCCATCAGTGAGCTGATGACCCGAGATCCATTTACGGTTTCGCCGGAAAGCACGATCGAGGATTGCATGGATATTATGACCAAGAAGCACATCCGTCACCTTCCTGTTACCGACAAGGAACATATTGTGGGGGTCATTTCTATTGGAGACGTAGTCAAGCAGATCATGCAGGAGCAGAAATCCATTATCGAGCACCTCGAGAGTTATATCACCAGCTGATCTGCAGGGGGCTATTCCGGAATTACCAGCACCGGAACATTAATCTTCTTTACAAACTCCTTCAGGGTAAGTCCTTTGTGTTCGTAAATCGTAGCGGCTGTTGCGTTGCCAACTACCAGCAAATTTACTTTTCCTGCTTTGATGAAGGATTCTACGCGGTCGGAGAGAAAGCCAATCTCTGTCCGGAAGGAAGGTTGAATTCCAGTGTCAGGTGTACTGATGCTCTTGATTTGCTTAAAGGCCATACGCTCGAAGCGCTTCTTCACTGCTACTACTTCTTCACTGGCATTGGTTTGAATAAGCCGGTACGAGCAGAGTATCATGAGCGGCAGGTTGAGACGCACGCTATGTGCAACAGCACTCTTTACCACACTGTCCGCAGACTCGCCCAGGTTGAATGCACAAAGCACACAGGGAACAGTTTCTTGGGTGCCTTTGGATTCAGTATTCATGGTTCGAAATAACCGGGTTAACTCCCTTTCCATGAGGATTTTGATCAAAGAAAAATGTGATTTTTGTCATATCTTTCGAGGGGATGAATAAGCCTATAGAATTATCGTTTGTAGCGAGTGATACCTTCGGAGAATTGTTCTCCAGTATGGCTGAAGGAGTGCTTATGGTTGACCAATCCGGCACCATTTTGCTGGCCAACCACGTAGCTGAGGAAATGTTTGGATACGCACCGAAGGGGATGGCTGGTCTGGCCATGGAGATGCTGCTGCCGGAACGGTACCGGTCAAAGCACATGGATTTTCGACATCAATTCAGCACAAATCCGCATCCCCGCCGCATGGGCGTGGGGAGAGACCTTCGGGCCATGCGCCGCGACGGTATGGAATTCCCTGTTGAAATCAGCCTGAGTTTTACCCGCAAGAAAGACCAGTTGCTGGTCATGGCATTTATCAGTGATATATCGGCCCGCAAGCGCTACGAGGACGAGCTGAAGCGAAGCGAAGAGCAACTGTTGTTGTATGCCTCTGAGCTCGAAAAGAAAGTTCAATCCCGCACAGAAGCCCTTAACCAGTCCGTTGTCAACCTGGAAAACGAAGTTATCGAACGTAAGAAGGCAGAAGAAGAGGTCCGCAAATTATTGGAGAAAGAACGGGAACTCAATGAGTTAAAGTCAAAGTTTGTATCTATTGCTTCACATGAATTCCGGACCCCGCTCAGCACGATCCTAAGTTCTGCATCTTTGGTCAATCAGTATAAGGATCGGGGAGACCTGGACAAAATCACCAAGCATACCCAACGGATCCGGTCTTCGGTCAATCACCTCACGGGCATCCTGAATGACTTCTTGTCTCTCAGCAAACTCGAGGAAGGCAAATTGTATGTTGTTAGGGAGCCGGTGATCATGGAAGACTTCTTCAACGAAGTTGCTGAAGACATGATTCCAACCCTGAAAGAAGGCCAGCATATTGACTGCACCGGATCATGTACCCTTACAACCCTGGAGACAGACCCGAGAATACTCAGAAACATCCTGTTTAACCTGATCAGCAACGCCAGTAAGTACTCTGAAAGCAAGCCCATACACCTTTCGTACGAGTGCAACAATGAAGAGTTTACCTTTCATGTAAGGGACGAGGGCATGGGTATTCCAGACGAGGACAAAAAGCACATTTTCACCCGGTTCTTCCGGGCGAGCAATGCCGGAAATGTGCAGGGCACCGGTCTTGGCCTTAACATCGTGAGGCGCTATGTCGAGTTGCTGGACGGCGATATCAGGTTTGTGAGCAAATATGGAAAAGGGTCTACATTTAGTGTTAGTTTGCCCCTGCGTCCTTGACTTTGACCGCCATGAAGAAGATTCTTTTGATCGAAGACAACCCGGAAGTAAGGGAAATCACCAGCGAGATACTCAGCCTCGCCAACTATACCGTACTCACCGCCGAAAACGGCAAGGTCGGAGCAGAGATGGCTATGCGCGAGCTGCCAGATTTGATTATCTGCGATATCATGATGCCTGAACTGGATGGCTATGGGGTGTTGCACATCCTTAGCAAGAAGGTAGAAACGGCACGCATTCCCTTCATTTTTCTTACTGCCAAGACTGAAAAATCGGATATCCGCAAAGGGATGGCCCTCGGAGCTGACGATTACCTCACGAAACCTTTTGATGACACCGATTTGCTCAACGCCGTGGAAGCACGCTTGCGCAAAATGGCCCTGCAGAGCACACGGTATGAAACCAGCACAGAAGGACTGGACCAATTTATCCAGGATGCCCGGCAGATTCTCAACCTGCAGGACCTGTGCAAGGACAAAAAGGTGAAGTCTCTCAAGAAGAAGACGGAGATTTATTCCGAAGGAGATTCCCCCCAGTGGTTATACTTTATCCAGGCAGGCAATGTAAAGACCTACCGCACCAACCCGGACGGCAAAGAACTTATCCTGAACCTGTACAAGTCAGGCGACTTTTTTGGATACGAACCGATTCTTGACAACAGCTCTTACCATGAGTCTGCCGTGGCAATGGAGGCGGTGGATGTGATTCAGATTCCGAGATATGATTTCGTTACGTTGCTGCATGCACAGCCCGATGTGTCGCGTGCGTTCATTGGATTGCTTTGCCAGAAGGTAGCTGAGAAGGAATCTCAGTTATTGCAGTTGGCCTATAACTCTGTTCGCCAGCGCACGGCGGAAGCCTTGCTGAAGTTGCACCAACTCCGCAATGAGAGTGATACGATTGTATCGCCCCGGGAAGAGTTGGCTCGTCTGGTGGGTACCGCCACCGAATCTGTTATTCGCGTATTGTCAGACTTCCGCAGTGAGGGTTTGATTGATATATCAAGTTCCAAAATCCGTATCATTAAACTCAAGGGCCTCGAGCAGGTAATGCTGTGGAATGTTGCCCGCTCGTAAACTAAGGCATGGCGCATCTCGATAGTTCCGAACGCATTCTTTCAGTAGACATTGGTGGTTCACGTGTAAAGGGTGCTATCCTTGATCGCGATGGAAAAATGCTCACGGACTATACGAAGATTGATACGCCGTCGTCCGGCGCACCGGAAGATGTATTGAATACGATTCTGTCGCTGGCTTCCCGGTTAGCGACTTACACCAAGGTATCCGTAGGATTTCCCGGTTATGTCAGGCGGGGCATCGTACATACCGCACCCAACCTGAGCACCGAAAAGTGGAGAGGATTTGCCCTTCGCGACAGGCTCACCGAGTTACTGAAAAAACCTGTCCGTGTGGTTAACGACGCAGACCTTCAGGGCCTGGGCGTCGCCAAAGGGGATGGGTTAGAAATGGTTGTTACGCTGGGCACCGGATTTGGCACCGCCATCCTGCTGGACGGCAACCTGTTGCCGCACCTCGAGTTTGCACATCATCCCATCGAAAAGGAGGGGGACTACGACGATTACATCGGCGAGCGTGCCCTGGATGCCATTGGTCTGGAAGCGTGGAACAAGCGGGTTGAACGTGTGATCGGTATCCTGAAGACCGTGTTTAATTATGACCGGCTTTATATCGGAGGTGGAAATTCAAAGCGAATCACCTTCAAATTGGCGGACAACATCACCCTGGTGGCCAATGTTGATGGCATCAAAGGTGGCGTAAGACTTTGGGAGCAGGAAAACGATCATGCCCTTTGAGAAAGGTGATCAGGTATTCCGGCTCGGGCCTTCATTTTATTTGACTACCTTGCAATTCATAACGCCGCCGACGGTACACCAAACAACATACTATGGCTAAATCTCAGGAAACCTGGAACAAGAAAGAACTCGAAAAGAAAAGAAAGAAGAAGCAAGAAGAGAAGGCACAGCGCAAAGAAGAGCGCAAGTCGAGTGCCTCCAGCGGTGACCTCGATAGCATGCTGGCCTATGTAGATGAATACGGGAATATCACCTCTACACCTCCCGATCCCAATAAGAAGAAGACCGTTATCAATGCCGAACAGATTCAGGTTGGCGTACCCCGTCGTACCCACGAAGAAACGGCAAGTAATGTGCGCAGCGGCAGCGTAACCTATTTCAACCATGCCAAAGGCTTTGGTTTCATTGAAGATGAAACAACCCGTGAGCGCATTTTCACGCACATCAACGGCCACGCTGATACCATCGACGAAGGTGACAAAGTAACCTTCAAAGTGGAGCAGGGCCCCAAAGGACTCAGTGCCTTTGATGTGAAGAAGAAGGCCTGACCTCATTTCATTCACTCCTGTCAATCGTGTAACTTGCCTGAGCTATTCGGGTAACCGGTTACCGGCATACTCATAGCCGAAAGCCACATGAGCACAACAACTAATTCCGTTCCCCGCAATGAAGGGATGCCATTTGATGCCAGTTTGCTAAAAGGCATCCGGGTCAACAAAAGTGCAGTTGAACGCAGGGCCGCCAGCCTGGGTACCCGACGTACGGTTAAAAAGGAGTGGCAGGCCGCCTGGCTCTTAAGGGCAATTGCCTGCATGGACCTGACAACACTCTCGGGTGATGACACCCCGGGCAATGTATTCCGTCTGTGCGCCAAGGCACGCAATCCCGTTCGGGAAGATATCCTGAGTCAACTTGGCATGGACGATGTACACCTTACTGTCGGTGCAGTATGTGTATACCATCAGCTGATAAAGCCTGCTGTTGAAGCGCTGCAAGGATCGGGCATACCCGTTGCAGCCGTGTCCACCGGTTTTCCGGCAGGTCAGATTACCCAGTCCCAAAAGCTAAAAGAAATTGAAGCATCCGTTCGGGCTGGCGCGAAGGAAATCGACATCGTCATCAGCCGCGCCAGCGCGATCACCGGCAATTGGAAAGCCCTCTATGAAGAAGTAAGTCAATTCCGCAAGAGTTGTGGCGACGCACACATGAAGGCCATTTTGGAGACCGGTGAATTGCCAACGTTAACTCATATCGCCAAGGCAAGCCAGGTGTGTATGATGGCCGGTTCGGACTTCATTAAGACCAGCACCGGCAAAGCGCCAACCAATGCGACATTGCCTGTAAGCCTGGTGATGGTGCGAGCCATACGTGAGTATCAGGAGATGACGGGATTCAAAGTCGGCTTTAAACCTGCCGGTGGCATTCAAAAAGCCAAGCAAGCTTTGGAATGGCTAATCCTCATGAAGGAAGAACTCGGCGATGAATGGTTACAACCTCACTTATTCCGCTTTGGCGCAAGCAGTCTGCTGGGCGACATCGAACGCCAATTGGAACACTACCTCACCGGACGCTATTCCGCCGCGTACCGACATCCCATGTCCTAAATTTGATTCAACCCTCAACGATCATGAAGGTCAAAAACATTTACGAGAAAATGGAGTACGGTCCCGCACCTGAAAGTGCAGCTCCCGCGCTGGATTGGTTGGCTCAACATAACAAGCAATTCAATCTTTTCATGGATGGTGGTTGGCATAAGCCCGGAGGTGGCAAGTATTTCAATTCCATCAACCCGTCCAACAAAAGTGTGCTGGCCTCCATTGCCGAAGGCTCCAAAAAAGATGTTGATCTGGCTGTCAAGTCTGCACGCAAAGCCCTGTCAGGTTGGGTGAAGATCGGTGCACACGCGCGGGCGAAATACTTGTATGCCCTGGCCCGCCAGATTCAAAAGAACGCCCGCCTTTTTGCCGTGCTCGAATCGCTGGACAATGGAAAGCCAATCCGCGAGACCCGGGATATTGATATTCCTTTGTCAGCCAGACATTTTTATCACCATGCTGGTTGGGCCCAATTGCGCGACAGCGAATTGAAGGATTTTCAGGAAGTGGGGGTAATTGGTCAGATCATACCCTGGAATTTTCCCATGCTGATGCTTTCGTGGAAGATCGCGCCGGCGTTGGCCATGGGAAATACCGTTGTGCTGAAGCCCGCGGAGTTCACCTCATTGACGGCCTTGCTCTTTGCAGAGATTTGCCAGGAGGTGGGCCTGCCTAAGGGTGTCGTCAACATTGTAACCGGAGCCGGTGCTACCGGTGCTGCGCTGGTGGAACATCCCGATGTAAACAAGATTGCTTTCACCGGGTCAACTGAAGTTGGAAAGATTATTCGTCGGGCCATCGCAGGCACTGGTAAAAAGGTCTCGCTGGAGTTGGGTGGCAAATCACCATTTATTGTATTTGAAGATGCCGACCTCGATAGTGTAGTGGAAGGAGTCGTGGATGCTATCTGGTTTAATCAGGGACAGGTATGCTGCGCGGGATCGCGCTTGCTCGTGCAGGAGAGTATTGCAGAAAAACTCTACAAAAAGATCCGCGCACGCATGGAGAAACTCGTGGTGGGCAATGCGCTGGACAAGGGAATTGATATTGGTGCCATCGTAGCACCCGTGCAGCTGGCACAAATTGAGAAGTTAGTAGCCCAGGGAGTGTCTGAAGGTGGTCAGTTATGGCAACCCTCATGGGCCTGCCCAAAAGACGGTTACTTCTATCCACCTACATTGTTCACCGGCATTGCACCTTCCGCCACGTTGGCACAGGTAGAGATATTTGGACCAGTCCTGGTGGCGATGACATTCCGCTCGCATGGTGAGGCCATCAAGCTGGCAAACAATACACGCTATGGGCTTGCGGCAAGTATATGGACGGAGAATATCAACCTGGCCCTTGATGTGGCACCGAAAGTGAAGGCAGGATCGGTGTGGGTCAACTGCACCAACCAGTT
>DNZD01000239.1 GCA_003504855.1 Cytophagales bacterium | reverse complement strand
CCCCGCCGCCACCGATCAGTTGTTGTGACCCGCCTGTAAAATTCATGAAGTCATCAATCGAGAATCCCTGCTCATTGATGTTGTTGCCCATGCCAAGAAATGATAACTGCTGACCTTTCCCGAATTTGTTTACGCTGCCCTTGGCCTGGAAACGTTGATTATCTCCTGCGCCGGCCATGAGATTTCCAAAGGCACCATGGCGCTTTTCTTCCTTGAGTTCCAGGTTGATGGTTTTTTCCCGTTGACCATCATCAATACCGGTGAAGACGGCCTGATCAGACTTCTTATCAAACACCTGCACCTTGTCCACGGCATCGGCCGGAAGGTTTCGCGTTGCGAGTTTGGGATCGCGCCCAAAAAACTCCCGGCCATCCACGGTTACCCGTTGCACCTGTTCCCCCTGGGCTTTTACAGTTCCATCGGTATCAACCTCTACGCCCGGGAGCTTCTTCAACAGGTCTTCGACATTGGCATTAGCCTTGGTCTTAAAGGATGTGGCATTGAATTCTATGGTATCCCGTTTCACGGTCACAGGAGCCTTTTCCCCGACGATCACCAGGTCATCCAATTGTTTGTTGAGTGGTTCCAGCATAAGCCTGCCCACATCGATTGTTGATTCAGTGCCCGTCGTGATTGACCTGACTATCGGCGTCATTCCCACAAAAGTGACTTTCACCTGATAGCTCCCTTTGTTCACGTTGCGCATTTCAAAAACGCCACGTGTATCTGTTGCAGCAAAATTGACCAGAGAAGAGTCCTTGGCCTGCAACAACATCACCGTAGCCGAAGGCACACCCTGTTTCAGGGTATCGAGCACCTGGCCGGTAACGATGAACTTCTGCGCCCACCCCGGCATCACCACACCACACAACACCAACATCAACAGCCCTCGCATCATCGTTAGGATCTAGTGTAAATAATAATTTGATTGAATCGTCTTTCTAATTGCGAATAAAGATGCCGTTACTTCCGCCCATCTTCTTCATTTGTTCATCCATCATCTTTCGGAATTCAGTTTGCGTTGTTTTGATGCCACCGGATGGAATTTTGAATTCATTCTTTTTTAATTCGCGCAACTCGATGGTCTTCGCCAACGTCACCCGCTCACCATTGTTGATGTCTACCGCCAGCACAGCACCGGGTAATGAGAAATAGCGATCCGGGCCGAGGAATGGACGCAACTTGTCGGTAAACCATGCGGTAACTTCCACTTTCTGACCTCGGGGGTCCGTATCGGCATAATAAGCCTGCCTGCATTCATAACCCGCGATAGTTTTCGTTTCGGTTCCAAACTTCCACGGTGACATCTTTAATGTGTCTGTGATGAGGTACTCCTTTCCAAAGAACTCCTGTTTCGTAATTACCTGCGCGTCCGGTTGGTTCAGGTATATTTCAATATTCGGCTGTTTGATCACCATACGCATACCACCGTTGTTGGACTGCATATCCTCTTCTTCGTCCTCGATCAGGGGTTTGTACAGGGATTCAGTGCCTCGGAAAAAGAGTTGTTGTTTGATCACCCGGAATTCCGGTATCATCGATTTCATCTCTGCCCGCTCCGGAGGCAGTCGTCGGTGCATATTGATCTTTACCTCATAGGTGATCACCCCCTCGGGTGTTTGGCCAAAGACGACACGCGCGGCAGTGAGCATTACCAGAATGCCGGCCAACAGGAGAATTCGTTTCATAAGCAGTGTTGTTTTCATGTTTCTTCGGTTACAAACATACGGTCACAGATGACACCGGAGGGTTAATGGTTGTAGAAGTAAGGTTAATTAAGGTTAAAAGGTGATCGGCCATAATCCAAACCCCGTACTTTTGCAGGGATGTCCAAGACTCAACTTCCTGTTGTCCTGATGGCTTTCAGCCTGTTGCTCCTGCTGGTCCTGCAGGGCTTCTGGCTTCAGTCTGCCTTTTACGATGCGCGGGATGTATTGCGAAAGGACGCATCGCTGGTCCTGCGAAATACTGTTTTTGACTTGAAGGACTCGATGATTCAGCGCAACATTCAGCCCATGCCAGGGCAGGGATTCCGAAGGATCATTACGCATGAAGTTCGCGACAGCATTCATCGGCGACAGCCCTTACCCGAAAGCTTCTTTCAATTTTTCCAGCGCGATTCAATAAAACTCCGTACTGATTCCCCCAGTGCACGAGTGGAAATCATTTACTCCGGGTCACCGCTCAAAGACGATTCTCTCAGAAAAATATTAAGACCGGTAGTTTCCAGAATGACTCAGGACAAGAATCAAAAAAACTTTTTCATCAGGCTGGGGCTGGACTCACTTCACATACCCGACATCAAGTCACACTACCAATCAGCATTGAATAAAATCGGTCTTTCGCTTCCTTTCTCCATTAAACGGATTGAAGGTCCGGGCGCAGGATTTACCCCGCAGGATATCGACCTTGTGACCGAGCCAGCCTCAGTTTCTCCCCTGGACAATTATGTAGCACACTTTGATCACCTGACCCCCTACCTGATCGGGCGAATAAAGTTTGAAATTCTGTTCTCTCTGTTTCTCACCTTCGTTACCATCAGTGCCTTTGTGGTGATGTATCGAAGTGTGAGGTCGCAGCAACGACTTGTTCAATTGAAAAATGACTTTATCAGCAACGTAACCCATGAACTCAAAACACCCATTGCCACCGTCAGTGTGGCATTGGAGGCATTGCAGAACTTCAAAGGGATTAGCAACCCCAACGTGACTGAGGAATATCTCGCCATTGCACAACAGGAACTGAAACGACTCACCATGCTTACCGATAAGGTACTGACCACCTCTCTCTTTGATGAGAATGGTGTTCGCATAGAACCCGAGACAGTCTCCCTGGGTACGTTGGTCGATAGCATTGTTGCATCGCAGCGCCTGGTATTCGAAAAACATGGCGCTCAGGTTGAAGTAATTCGAACCGGCTCAAATTTTGATTTGCGCGGAAGCACTATTCACCTTACCAATGTGGTGCATAACCTGATTGATAATTCCTTGAAATACTGCGAATCTAAGCCCCATGTGGTTATTGACTTGCGCGATGTCGGACCCGAGGTTGTCCTTATGGTCAAGGACAATGGCATAGGCATACCCGCCGCCTACCAAAGAAAGGTTTTTGAAAAATTTTTCCGCATGCACACCGGCGATGTGCATACCATCAAGGGGTACGGCCTCGGTCTGAGTTATGTTGCCAGTGTGGTACAGGCGCACAAAGGTCATATTGACCTGGTGAGCCCTCCGGGTGAAGGCAGTACATTCATCATTCACTTGCCCCGTTCGTGATGGCGAAGGTCAGGATACTCTATGTGGAAGATGAACCATTCCTTGGACGGATAGTAAAGGAAAGTCTGGAGAGCCGTGACTTCGAAGTCCACATGTCAGCTGATGGGAACGAGGCTGTGGGTTTGTATCATTCGCTTAAGCCTGACCTGTGTGTATTGGACATCATGTTACCGCATCAGGATGGTTATGCCATCGCCCGTCAGATCCGGGAGAACAATCCGGCGGTGCCGATTATTTTCGTTACGGCCAAAACACAAACCGATGACCTTATCAAGGGATTTGAGGTGGGCGGTAACGGGGTTGTGCGCGACGACGCGGGCCGGCCGAGCTCCGATCCCGAGCGCTTCGCGCGGCTGCTCGAAGGGCTGCGCAAGCACTGCCCGGGCATGATCGTGCAATTCTCGACCGGCGGCCGTTCCGGCGCCGGGCGCGAGCGCGGGGGCATGCTGTCGCTGCGGCCCGACATGGCCTCGCTGGCGGTCGGATCGAACAATTTCCCGACCCGCGTCTATGAGAACCCGCCAGACCTGGTGGATTGGCTCGCCGGCGAGATGATCACCTACGGCATCAAGCCCGAGATCGAGGCCTTCGATCTCTCCCA
>DNZD01000267.1 GCA_003504855.1 Cytophagales bacterium | reverse complement strand
TGACACCATGCAACAAAGTGCGGATGGGACTATCAAGAATGCGGTGAAGTTGCACGACGGCCTGGTGGTGGAGTCTGTGTTGATTCCCACCGAAAAACGGATTACGGCTTGTGTTTCCTCCCAAGTAGGCTGCAGCCTGGGATGTAAGTTCTGTGCTACCGCGCGTTTAAAGCGCATGCGCAACCTCAACCCTGACGAGATTTATGATCAGGTGGCTGCCATCCGTCAACAATCTGAACTGTTCTTTGGTCGCCCGTTGACCAACATTGTATTCATGGGCATGGGCGAACCTTTGTTGAATTACAGCAACGTGATTGCTGCTATTGAGAAAATCACCTCCCCCCATGGACTCAATATGGCTGCAAAGCGATTGACCGTTTCTACGGTGGGTATCGCGAAAATGATTATCAAGATGGCCGACGATGGCGTAAAATTCAATCTGGCTGTTTCTCTGCATGCCGCCTTGAACCCGACGCGCTCTTCGATCATGCCGATCAATGATACCAATACGCTGGAAGACCTTGCCGAGGCTCTCAAGTACTGGTATGCGAAACGCAAGCGTAAGGTGACGTATGAATATGTGGTTTGGGAAGGTATCAATGACAAACCTTCTGACGCGGAGGCCTTATTGAAATTCTGCAAGCACGTGCCCTGTAAGGTCAATCTCATTGAGTACAACCCGATTGAGGACGGTGAATTCCGCCAGGCGGGTGATGCGGCATTACAGATGTATCAGCATTTGCTGGAAAGCAATGGCATTACTACCCGCATCCGGAAAAGCCGGGGAAAAGATATTGACGCTGCCTGTGGCCAATTGGCCAACAAGACCTGATTTTTTGATAATTTTCGTCCATGCAACCCAGCCAATACGAAAAGCACTTTCAATCCTCGGAGAAGGTCCGGGATTTTGTCATCGGCATGAGCGATGGGCTAACGGTGCCATTTGCCCTGGCCGCAGGCTTAAGTGGCGCTGTTGATCAGACCAGTATCGTGATCACGGCGGGTCTCGCTGAAATTGCAGCTGGCTCTATTGCCATGGGCCTGGGTGGATACCTGGCGGGCCGCACGGAAATTGAACACTATGACTCCGAGGAGCGCCGCGAATATGATGAGATCGAGCACCTGCGTGAGGTAGAGATTCGTGAGACCAAAGAAATCTTTGCCGAGTACGGCCTCAATGAAGAGCTGCAGGAAAAGATTGCTGAAGAAATGGCCAAAGACCCCAAAAAGTGGGTTGACTTCATGATGCGATTTGAGCTTGGCCTCGAGCGCCCGGACAAGAATCGCGCTTTGGTCAGCGCCTTTGTGATTGGTGTTAGTTACGTTGTTGGCGGTCTCATCCCCCTCAGCGCTTACTTCTTTACCTCCACAGCCCAGCAAGGTTTGATTTATTCATCCATCATCACCCTGGTATGTTTAATGATCTTTGGTTTGGTGAAGAGCAAACTCACTGGACAGCCCCTGCTTAAAGGTGCGCTGCGGGTTGTTATTGTTGGCACCCTCGCAGCGGGCGCTGCCTTTGGTTTAGCCAAAATGATTGCCTGACCTTACCAGTGAAGTAATCCTGCGCTGAGTTACTTCTTACTGGCTTTAAAAAGTTTCTCCTTCTCATCCTTGCTCAGGCTTTCATATCCGCCATCAGATATTTTATCAAGGATATCGTCAATTTCCTTTTGGGAAATACCAGAGCCGGCGGTTGGTCGTTGGCCTCCATCGGATTTACGGTAGGAGACTTTTACTTTCGGTCTTGGACGAAACAAGCTTTTGATCCCTTCCAGCAGATAAGTAACCCACGCACCCCAATTGACACCGGCCTGTAGTTGCTTGGTATACACGAAGCCTATCAAGGCACCCCCCAGGTGGGCTATCTCACCGCCGGCATTGCTGCCAACCGAACCCACAAAGGAAAGGAAGATGTACACCCCAGCAATGTATTTGATTTTTACCGGGCCCAGGAACATGAGAAAAACGGTATAGTCAGGTAACATCGTGGCGATGGCTACCATCACAGCGAAGATAGCTGCAGAAGCTCCGACCAAACCGGTTCCTCGGGATAAGAATTCAGGCGGGTTGGGAATAAGATTGTATGCCATCAGGTACACAAGTCCGCCGGCAATACCTCCCAATACATATACTGCAATGAGTTTATCGCTTCCGAGGTATTCCGTGAATATCCTACCAAACCAATACAGCACCAGCATATTAAAGAGAATATGAAGGAACTGAATCATGCTATGGGAGAAGAAGTAGGTAATCAGGGTCCAGGGCCTCTGCAGGAAATCCAAAAAACTACTGGGCAGTGAAAACTGATCGTAGACCGCGATAAATACCGATTCAAAATTAAACCACAAGGCAAATACTTTCAGCACAGACAGCGCAACATAGACCACCACGTTGATGATGATGAGCTGAATCAGGCCGTTGTTGGGCCGTTGAAACGCATTCTTGAATTCGTCTAACACTGCGATCTAATCAGATGGTCAACCTAAAGTTAATGAATTGGCTAATGGTTCTATCGCTGCCCCTGGCTTCGCCAAAACGAAATCAGGATGAAGGCCACAAAAGCACCCCCAAAGTGGGCCAGGTGAGCCACTGACTTGCTGGAGTCAAGGGCATAGGTCATGAAACCCATGAGAAACACCATATACTTTGCTTTGATGGGGATGGGTGGAAAGAGCAACATGAGTTCCATGTTTGGGAAGATCATTCCAAATGCCATCAGGATACCATAGATCGCACCTGAAGCACCCAGCATATAGCCGCCGCCGGCAGGGCCTATCAGAAAGTAGTTCACGAGGGCATAAATGATGGCTGCACCCATTCCTGTAATGAGGTAGAAGGTGAGAAATTTCGCTTCGCCCCAGTAGTGTTCCAGAATCGGTGCAAATGAAGCCAGTGCAAGCATGTTGAAAAAAATGTGGGAGATGCTGCCGTGGGCGAACATATACGTGAAGAATTGATACGGAGCAAAATACCCTGAACGGATAGGCCACAGAGAAATGACCTGCGTCATGCCCGAGACCAGATTTTGCAACAAGAATATAGCCACATTAAGAATAATGAGGTTACGGACGAGCGGAGTGATATTAAACATCAGCGAAAATGGCTTTCTACCTTAGACGTTTCAAAAATAAAAAATGTTGTATTGCCATCCGGAGAATAATTGGGATTACGGCAAGCCATCAATCCAGCCACGAGGGCCTGCATTTCCTCCCGTCCGAGGCGTTGTCCTTTTTTGATGGAAGCCCTTTTCGCAAGGGCGCTGGCCAGGTTATCCTGTAAAGGGAGCGAAAGGTTCGATTGGTTGTGCTTGAATTGCTCCATCAAGCCCTCAAACAGATCCTTTTCGCTCATCCCGGTGGCCTCGGCAGGGATGGCGTTAACCACAATGGATTGCTTTCCAAAAATTTCAAACTGAAAGCCCAGCGACTTGATCTCCTGTTCCATTTCCATAACCAGCGCAAAGTCCGAAGCGCTCATGGTAATGGTCTGGGGGAACAAGCCCGGAATGCTTGCCCCCGACTTTTGTTGCATCCGCTGCACAAATTGTTCAAACAGGATTCGTTGGTGAGCTGCTTCCTGGTCAATAATCATGATACCATTTCTAACCGGGCGCACGACATATTGGTTGTCCAGTTGAAATAATGATTTCTCTTCCGGCTCAGGCGTCTTTTCGTTCATGGCACTTGACCGGGTGATCGTAGCGGGTTCCGTTGGGAATAGCCGAGACTGGGTTGGGCGTTCCTCATCAAACAATCGTTCCCAATGCTGCAGGTTAGATCGTTGCAGCGAGGTGCCCAACTGTTCTTCGAGGTATTGCTCCCGGGAAAGTGCCTGGGTGCTGCCAATCTTCGAGGTGAGGTTAACATCGGCAGAATAATCCAACGCGGGTGTCAGGTTATGCGCGCCCAGCGCCTGACGTACTGCCGCCCGGACCACCGCATACACCGCCCGCTCGTCATCAAATTTTATTTCGGTCTTGGTGGGATGCACATTCACATCAAT
This sequence comes from Cytophagales bacterium, assembly GCA_003504855.1. Taxonomy (GTDB): domain Bacteria; phylum Bacteroidota; class Bacteroidia; order Cytophagales; family Cyclobacteriaceae; genus ELB16-189. The sequence goes on along the minus strand of DNZD01000267.1, from coordinate 2,203 downwards.
GTGTTTGGGATCTATTTCCAGGAAGAGCACATAGAAAGGAAAACTGCCTTCCGGTAATAAGTTCTCGTAGGCACTTGTCACCGCATGGTTGAGGTAATTATTGCGGATGAATCGCTTGTTAACAAACAAAAACTGTTCACCACGAGTCTTGCGGGCAGACTCAGGCTTGCCAATGTAGCCGGCGACCGCCACCAGGTCGGTCTCTTCTTTGCAGGCCGCCAACTGCTGCTGATAGGATTTTCCAAACAACCCAATGATGCGTTGGCTCAGTTTCGTGGCTGGCAAATCATACACCACCTCATCGCCCTGAATCAGTGAAAATGACAAATCCGGTCGGGCCAGGGCAATGCGCTGAAACTCGTCCACGATATGTTTCATTTCCACCGGATTCGACTTGAGGAAATTGCGTCGTGCCGGAATATTGTAGAATAAATTCTTGACGCTGATGGTCGTGCCGGCATCACAGGCCACGGCCTCCTGTTTCTTCACTTCAGAGCCTTCCACCACCAACCAGGTACCTAACTCCCTGATGGCAGGCCTGGTCTTCATTTCGAATTGGGATACAGCAGCAATGGATGCGAGCGCTTCACCGCGAAAACCCATCGTGCGAAGGGTAAAGAGATCTTCTGCCGTGCGAATTTTTGAAGTGGCATGACGCTCAAGACTCATACGGGCGTCCGTTTCACTCATACCTGTGCCGTCATCCTTTACCTGGATGAGAACACGTCCGGCCTCCTTGATCAATAAGCGGATAGATGAGGCTCCGGCATCAATCGAATTTTCCATGAGTTCTTTTACCACAGACGCCGGTCGTTGCACCACTTCTCCCGCCGCGATTTGATTGGCTATGGCGTCAGGAAGAAGACGAATGATGTCAGACATGCGGCGTTGGAAAAGAAAGGGTTACTTCCTGAATTTCAGGTAGGCATACGCCGGGATGAACAGCAACAAACTATACAGCGCCGGCTTACCCCAGGTGAGAAAAGCAAGAAGAAACAAAGTGAGGAACAGCAATACACCCAACCGGATGAGGGTAGCATTCAGGTTGTCATCTGATGCCTTGGAGCGCCGACGCGCGGCATGAAAGGAACCGGCGATCCGGGAACGATATTGTTCGGTAGTTTCCGTGGCCTTTCCGGCTTCCCGGGCCAACTCTTCCTTGATCCGTGCTTCACGTGCCTCACGCTCTTCGGCACGGGCATCATAAAAGCGCGGTTCAAAGTTGAACCGCTTGTGGCTGGGGGTTTTGGTGAACAGGGAAATGAATTTCATAGCTACATTAACGGATAAACTAACACAACCGTCGCGATGTTTGGTAATTTTGGCCCTATGTGTGGATTTATGACCTTGGGCAAAATTGCCTATTCGCAATGCAAATACAAAGCTAACCGGTGGATGGCGAAAAAAGTTTTGCTGCTCGTCCTGATTTCATCATTTTTCCAGACTTCTTTTGCTCAAAACCACCGATCCCATTGGGTGGACAGCGTTTACAGTCGCCTTAGCACGGAGGCCCGTGTGGGGCAACTGTTCCTGTTGCCGGTTTCCCTGACCAACGAAACGGATATCGATGATCTCACCGATCAGGTCAAGGCCTTCCATCCAGGTGCTATCCTCATAACCAACGGTGGGCCAATTCGTCACGCCAAAATGGTCAACCGGTTGCAGAAAATTTCAGCGACTCCCCTGCTGGTTGCCGCTTCCGCGGAATGGGGCATCGCTCAGACACTGGATAGCATTATTGCTTTACCGAAGCCGCTTGTTGCCACCGCCTGGTCTGATGATCATTTGCGTAAGCAATGGACCACGGCAATGGCTGCTCAACTCAAGGCATTGGGCATTCATATGAACCTGGCACCCAACGCGGACAATGAAGTTTTTGCCAATAACTACCTGCTCTATTTTGGTGCAGATGAAAAAACCATTGCCACGCAAACAACGGCGTTTGTCCATAACCTGCAACACGAAGGTATATTATGTGTAGCCAAGCACCTGCCACGCAAACCCGTGACCAACGCACAGGACACGTCACTCGTGCTCAATGTCAACAACATCGACACAACCGGTTTTGCTCCCTTCCGGGCCCTCATTCAACAAGGTGTGCGGGGGATACTCACCTCCAATCTTCATTTTTCCGTTCGCTCTGAAAAAGGTGTCTTGCCGGCAGCTATATCTCCCCTCTTCATTTCAGAAATACTTAAAAAAG
>DNZD01000271.1 GCA_003504855.1 Cytophagales bacterium | reverse complement strand
TCATCAAAAATGAATAGAATATGACCTTCCGGAGAATTCTTTCCCAAAAAACTGGCAAGTTTTACCCGTTGCGCTTCGCCACCACTTAATGAGTTGCTGGACTGTCCGAGTTTGGCATAGCCCAATCCCACCTGCTGCAACGGCTGGATCTTTTCAAAAATGGGTTTTCGGTCCCCGAAGAAAATGAGTGCCTCATCAACGGTCATGTCAAGCACGTCTGAAATGGTTTTTTCCTTGTACACCACTTCAAGCACTTCCTGCTTGAACCGTTTGCCGTTACACACCTCACACGTGAGATAAATGTCAGCCATAAACTGCATCTCTACTTTGATCTCGCCTTCTCCCTCGCAGTTTTCACAACGACCACCGTCAACATTGAATGAGAAATGGGATGGCTTATAGCCGCGCTGCTTACCCAAAGGCTGATCGGCATAAAGTTGACGAATCAGATCGTAGGCTTTCACATAACTGATGGGATTGGATCGCGATGACTTACCAATGGGATTTTGATCGACATACTCTACCTGGGTGATGAGGGCTGCATCTCCCTCCAGTCGATCATACCGACCGGGCGTCTCAGCCACGGACCCGTGAATGCGACCGAGAGCGGGATAAAGGATCTTTTTTACAAGTGTTGATTTACCGGAGCCACTGATACCGGTGATCACGGTTAGGGCACCGAGGGGGAACTTTACCGTGAGATTCTTCAGGTTGTTTTCTCGGGCTCCTTTGATGATAACGGCATCTTTCCACTTTCGCCGACGAGCCGGGACTGCGATTCCTGCTTTGCCGCTAAGGTAGTCGGCTGTATGTGTGGCCGTGGTTGATGTGATATCGGCAATAGTACCCTGGAAGACCAATTCTCCGCCATGCTGGCCTGCATCAGGACCAATGTCAATAATCTGATCTGCAGCCCGCATGATTTCTTCTTCATGCTCAACAACAATTACCGTATTACCGAGATCGCGCAGTGACTTCAGCACTTCAACCATACGCGCGGTGTCTTTGGGGTGAAGACCTATGCTGGGTTCATCAAGAATATACATGGACCCCACCAATGCGCTGCCCAGGGCGGTGGCAAGCTTGATACGTTGAAATTCACCGCCTGACAGGGTATTCGTAAGTCGATTGAGGGTAAGGTAGCCCAACCCCACCTTGTCCAGGTATTCTAAACGGTAAATGATCTCAGTCAATAAACGATCCGCCACCTTGCGTTCATAAGTGTCCAAATCGATACGCTGAAAGAAGGAGAGCGCCTCATCAATCGGGAGCAGCACCAGATCCGTGATCGATGTTCCGTTAATTTTTACATAAGAGGCATCCTTGCGGAGGCGTGTGCCCCTGCAATCAGGGCAGGTTGTTCGGCCACGGTAGCGCGAGAGAAGTACACGGTATTGAATCTTGTGCGTCTTGGATTCCAGGTATTTGAAAAAGCCATGAATACCATCAAGTTCGGCGTTACCGTTCCACAGCAGGTCACGTTCGGCTTTCGACAGTTCATCGTAGGGCCGGTGGATCGGGAAATCATATTTGACACCGGCCTTGAGCCAAGGTTTTTGCCACTCGCCCATGGTTTCTGTTCTCCAACAGGCTACGGCCCCTTCATACAACGACAGGCTTTTGTCCGGGATCACCAGGTCTTCATCAATACCGAGGATTTTTCCGAATCCCTCACAAGTCTGGCATGCACCGAACGGATTATTGAAGCTGAAAAAATTAACCGAGGGCTCTGTGAATTGCATACCGTCCAATTCAAATCGATCAGAGAATCGCAACATGTCTTTGCCTTCACGGTAGACATGGCAATCGCCGTGGCCTTCAAAGAAGGCCGTTTGAACGGAATCACTCAGACGAAAAATCAGGTCTTCATCAGCGGCGTTGACAGCGGCGCGATCGATAAGAATTTCTATTTCTTCTGCCGTAGAGGCGGTTTTCTTCTTTTTAGGTGATTCCGCCAGCAGCGCTTCGATAAAATGAAGTTCCCCATTGATCAGTACCCGGGCAAACCCTTTACTCAACAGCAGATTCAATTCGTCTTCCCGCTTTCTGCCTTTCTGAATCTTCAGTGGACAGGAAATCATGATGCGCGTTCCCTCTTTTTCGCGGTTGATGGTATCAATCACATCCGTTACTGAATCACGACGCACCTCATTGCCACTGATGGGCGATCGGGTTTTGCCGATCCGGGCAAATAACAACTTCAGGTAGTCGTATACCTCGGTGGTGGTGCCAACGGTAGAGCGCGGGTTGCGGGTGTTGACCTTTTGCTCGATGGCAATGGCGGGAGAAACACCACGGATATAGTCCACATCGGGTTTTTCCATCCTTCCCAGAAACTGTCGCGCATAGGAGCTCAGGCTTTCCACATACATCCGTTGCCCTTCGGCGAAGAGCGTATCGAAGGCCAGGGACGATTTACCAGAACCTGACAGCCCTGTCACCACCACCAGTTTATTGCGGGGAATGGCGACGCTCAGGTCCTTGAGGTTATTAACCCGGGCCCGTTTAATGATGATATATTCCCGGGGATCCAGGGAATCGAGGTAAGCGTCGTTGCAGGGAGAACTCATGCGGAGGAGCGAAGGTAAAGATTCTCGCCGGGTGTGCGCGCGAACCACTACCAATAAAAACACCATCGAAGCCGATGGTGTTCAGGAGGGGAAATAAGTTTCAGTTAACTATCAAAATCCGGGTCATAGCTGGGATCCTTGCGGCCACCACCACCATCGTCATCGCTGTCGCCGTCATTATCGTAATCGCCGCCATCAAAATCATCATTGGATCCAAACCCATCTTCATCTTTGTCGCGACCACCCTCAAACTCATCATCTTTGGGTTTGGCATCAAGGTCATAGCCACCTTCGCTGTTCTTGGTGGCTGGCAGTTTTACCAAATAGGTAGCTTCTTCCGTCTCCAGGGGGAACACGAAAATTGGTTCTTTCTTGGCGTTGTTGATCCGGGTAATGCTGTTTTCGTATCCCGTCGGATACTGGATTTTCAACAACTCGCGCAGTTCCTCGGATAAACTATCCAGGCTTTTTATCACTTTCTTCTTACTAACAGGCATGGGTCGGTTACTTCTGCAAAAAATCTGGGACAAATAGGTCAAGAAAAAGCATAGCAGACAAGATTTTCCTTAAAATTTTTTGGGTCTTAGGGGAATATTTCTACCTTTTCAATTCAAAATATTATCAACTAACCCGCACACTATCGACAAGAGCTCTACGTTACCTAACCGTGAGACAGAATGATAGACAAACGATTGAGCGATTCCAAACTGGTTTCGCTGTATCTGCAAGGTAACGAAGAGGCTTTCGAAGTGCTCCTCCATCGTCACAAATCGCGAATTTATACGGCCATTTACCTGATCGTAAAGGACCGTTATAAGGCAGAAGACCTGCTTCAGGAAACATTTATCAAGGCGGTGAACACCCTCAAGGGCGGTCGCTATAATGAAGAGGGTAAGTTCCTGCCTTGGATATGTCGCATCGCCCACAACATGGCCATTGACTCGTTCCGCCGCAGTCGCCGGTATCCGGAGATTGTATTGGAGGACGGAAGTGGCGTGTTCAACTCCCTGCACTTTGCCGAAGAGTCAGCGGAGTCCCTGCAAATCGCACAAGAGACACAGACACGTCTGCGAGACTTTATCAAAGAGCTTCCGCCGGAGCAGAAGCAGGTACTCATCATGCGCCACTACATGGATATGAGTTTCCAGGAGATCGCCGATAAGACCCAGGTAAGTATCAATACTGCCCTGGGCAGGATGAGGTATGCGCTCATCAACCTCAGAAAGAAAATGATTAAAACCCAGTACGCCTATGACGAAAACGTTTACCCAAAACGACCTGATCAGGTTTATTTACCAAGAGACCACCGAGGAGGAGGCACGCGAGATTAACCGCGTACTGACCTTTGATCGGGAGCTCCAACTGTTGTACCGTGAGTTGATGCTTACCAAGACCGATCTTGACAAAGCTCGTCTCGAACCTTCGGCTTCTACCGTGGCGAATATTCTGAACTACGCCCGCAGCCTTGAGGTAAAACACTAGTTGACATGTCCTGCGCCGGAAGCTCCTGCGCAGGACATGGTCGACGGTAGATCACAGTACCTTTACCATCAGCTTTCGCCAACGAACGCGAACGCCCCCTCCGTCATGTATCTGAAGGGCTATTTTACCCTGACGTGAGCCGATAGCTGCATCCTCCAGGGTGATCATCTCTGTGCCGTTAAGCCACGTAGTTACCTGCTTACCCAGAACGCGGACTTTCATGCTATTCCAACTTCCCGGCTTCAACACCGACTCTTTTTCAGGGACGGGTTTAATCAACCAGCCCCTTCCGTAAGATTCATAGATGCCGCCAGTATGCAGCCCGGGCGGAGCCACTTCAGCCTGCCAACCGCTGACACGTGTGCCGTCAACAGAGCAATGGAAGAACACGCCACTGTTTCCATTGGACTCCTGGAAGAAATCAAGGGTCAATTCAAAATCGCCGTATGTTGCCTCCGTGGCCAGATAACCATATTGATTATCAGGACCGCTTTCGCAGATGAGTTCACCTTTCTCCACAAACCACTTCTCGGTACCGTAAATTGTCCAGCCGCTAAGATCGCGGCCGTTGAAGATGGAGACCTGAGCGCTTACGCAGGATGAAGCAAGTAACAAGGCAATCCACAAAACGCACTTTTTCATGACAGCGGAATTTGAACCGAACCTACAAAGAAATTCAAGTTTGGATACTCCTCACGGAAAATTCGTTTCCCGTACCCAAATTCAAGGCTCGCTTTGATCTCTTTTCACTTATTTGCAGCGTGAATATCCTGTTCATACACCAACACTTTAAGACGCCGGCCACGGGGGGAGCTATCCGCTCCTATTACCTGGCCAAAGCACTCGTTGACCGGGGTCATCGTGTTGTAGTGATCACGGCGCATAATGACAACGGCAAGATTTTTATGGTCGACGGCATTGAGGTGCATTACCTCCCTGTGCAGTACGACAACCGGTTTAAGTCTGGTGCACGAAGTTTTGCGTTTGCCTGGTTTGTGGTTCGCGCAAGCTTACGGGCCATACGATTTAGGAATTTTGACCGGCTCTACGCCATTTCTACACCACTGACGGTCGGACTGACAGCTCGTTTTATTAAGCTGTTGTTCGGGATGCCCTACTTTTTTGAAGTGGGTGATCTATGGCCAGATGCCCCCATTGAAATGGGTTTTGTGCCCAACAAACGACTTCAGCGCATGCTGTTTTCCCTTGAGGCACTTATTTACCGTGAAGCTGAAGCCCTGATTGCACTATCGCCAGCCATTGCTGCAACGCTGGAAAGGAAAATACCAGGTAAACCGGTCCACCTTATTCCGAACATGTCGGATTGTGAGTTTTACTATCCCATGCCACGGCGTCAAAAGACGGAGGGATTGTTTGGTGGACGCGACAAATTTGTCATTTCCTATATCGGTGCGTTGGGTATCGCCAATGGCCTTGAGCGAATGCTCGTTTGCGCCCGTGAGATGCTCAGCAATCCATCTGTTCAATTTTTAATAGCCGGCGACGGCGCACAAAAAGACTTTATTCAACGTCAGGTGACGGAGCAATCTTTGTCCAATGTGCGACTGATAGATTTTGTGGACCGGGCAGGCGTTCAGGAGATCATGGAGATCACCGATGCCGTGTTCATCAGTTATCAATCCTTCCCGATTCTGGGAACAGGCTCACCCAACAAGTATTTTGATGGTTTGGCGGGTGGAAAACTAATCATCGTTAATTTCCCGGGATGGATCAGCGAAGAGATTGCAGCTGAAGGTTGCGGATTTTATGTTGACCCCGGGAACCCGAAGTCTTTCGTCGATCAGATCACGCCATATCTCCATGACCAATCAAGGTTGAATGGCGCGCAGAAAAAAGCACGGGCGTTGGCAGAAAATAAATATGCCAGGGCGAAGCTCAGCATGGCGTTTGCCGATTTGTTTCAGCCCCGCAGTCAGCGGCGTTAATTACCGATGCGCTCGATGATCTTACCTGATTTCTTATTCTTCAGGATGATTTTCTTCGTTCCAAAGTGGGTCATCTCTTCTTTGACCAGGTAATGCTCCGCATCATATTCCACCAGGTGGCTGTCTTTGGTCACTCCTGTGCGGCCACGCCAGATGTCCAGCACGACAGGTTCCCACAATTTGGATTTAGCTGATTTGTAGGCAGCATCAAGGATGCTATTCACAACATAGCCATCGTAGAAAGTTTCTTTCGGAGCAGACTTGCTTTCCATGGAATTGAACATGTCCATAAACATGTGGTTGTAACCCAATTCATTCAGCTCATCTCCAACGGGGAATAACCAACCCGTGTTGCTCTCGGCTTTTTCCGCTACATAGTTGGCGCCCTTACCAGAAGTGAACATTTCAAAACCAGTGCGCAAAAAGCTGTTGATCCAAATAGTGCCCTCGGTGCCCATCACTTCATCTCGAAGATCAAGTCCGCCGCGAAACGTCCAGCTTACTTCAAACTGGCCGATGGCTCCATTCTCATATTTTACCAGGCCAATAGCATGATCTTCTGCGTCGATTGGCTTTACCTGCGTATCGGCCCAGCACATGACTTCAACAGGCCGGATGTCTTTGCCAATGTAGCTTCGGGCGATCTCGACGCAATGACAGCCAAGGTCCAGGATGGCACCACCGCCTGCCTGTTCAATGTCCCAAAACCAGTCGCTGTGTGGACCGGGGTGGGTTTCGCGGGATTTGGCCCATAAAATGCGGCCCAGGGCACCATTTTTCACACTTTCCTGGGCTTTGATGAATTTGGGGGTATACACCAGGTCTTCAAGATAGCCGTTAAAAATGCCGGCTTTTTCCACGGCCTCGAGCATCCGTTTCGCCTCACCCGCGTTGCGACCCAATGGCTTGGTAGTTATCGCGGCCTTTTTGTGTTTGCAGCAGAGCATGACGGCCTCTTCGTGCAAATTGTTTGGCAGGGCATTACATACCACATCCACTTCCGAGCGCCGAATGGAATCTTCCATTACTGTGGTAGCGTGTGCTACGTGATAATCCGCAGCAAATTTCCTGGCGCTCTCCTCACGACGGGAGTAGATGCTGACGACTTTGTCTTTGCTGCGGTATCCCTGCAGGGCATCGGCATAGAACCGGCCGATGAAGCCGGAGCCAAGCATGGCGATATTCATGGTGAAACGGGTTAGCGGATAAATGATCAGGCAGCAGCCTGTATGTCTTTCTTCTCTTTGAAGAACAAAATAAAGTAGATCATGACAGCGATGGCAATGTACGCAGGCACCATCCAGATACCGGACCATTGGTGAGAGCCATCGGCATTCAAATAGCTATCGGCGGTATAGCCTGAGAACGTGGTGCCAATCACCATACCCAAGCCATAGGTGGCGAAAGTAAACAGACCCTGGGCTGCATTCTTGATCTTTTCTCCAGCCTTTTTCTCCGTGTACATATAGCCGGTTACAAAGAAGAAATCGTAGCAGATGCCGTGCATGATAATACCAGCGTACAGCATCCATTGGTTGGTGTCGATATTACCAAAAGAGAAAAAGACATACCGAAGTATCCAGGCTGTCATACCCAACAGCAACATCTTCTTCACGCCAATGCTGTTGAAGAGGAAAGGAATAGCAAGAATGAAAACGGCTTCTGAAACCTGCCCAAGAATCATTTTTCCGGCAGCATTCTCCATGCCTAATTCATTGAGAAATACATTGGCAAATCCATAATAGAATGACAATGGAATGCACACCAGAATAGCCGCAATAAAGAAGACGAGGTAGGGACGATCTTTAAACAGCACAAAGGCTTCGGTCCCCAATGCCGAGGATGCAGTCGCATTGGAATCATTTCCTTTGGGCGGTGTATTGGGAAGCATGAAACTCAACAATCCCAGAACACCCGAAGCTGCAGCAGCCATGTAGAATGTTGAAGAGGTTTTCTCGATGGAGAGGAATCCGATCATGAGACCGGCAATAATCCAACCCAGGGTCCCAAAAACCCGGATCCAGGGGAACTGTTTACCGGGATCCGTCATTTGGTGAAAAGCAATACTGTTGCTCAGGGCGATAGTAGGCATGTACAGCAATGAGTACAGGAGAATTACCCAATAAAATGCACCGTTGTCGGTGACCGTCGTGGCTACGTAGAGTAGTATGCCACCAATAATGTGGAGTACGCCCATAATTCTTTGAGCGGCAAAGAATCGATCAGCGACAAGTCCGATAAAGAAGGGCGATATCATCGTGGCGATTGCGAGGGCACTGTACGCAGCACCAATCTGTACCCCGGAGGATTTCAGGAATTCAGACATGTAAGTGCCCATGGTGACATACCAGGCCCCCCAGATAAAATACTGGAGCAACATCATCAGGGACAGACGGGAGAAGATGGAGGCGTTCATGCGTTTACTTTTTTGGTAATTTAGAAATCAAACTGAAAAGTTCATATCCTGATGGTGTTGGCGGTACGCTGAAACGGACTCAAATTAAGCATGAAGTATGGGATACAGTAACATGGGATGGAAGCCCACCAGTCCGAGGAGGGGATTTGAAAACCACCCTAACCTGCTGGCAAACCGTTCCCTGCTGCGTGGGGTAAAGGAAGATTTTGGCAGATTTGGTGTATATGGTGGATCCTGGAATACGAACAGTGGAAATGTAATTGTTCGTGGATTGAAGCATGCCCTTTTGCTGGCATCAGCTGGGGTATTGCTTCATGTGTTGGTTCTTGATCCATTGTCGGCGAGGTATAAGCGATCTCAGTTTGAACAAATTTTATTCTCAAACTGGCTGAACCATCATAGGCAACTGATAAATCCTTTGCTTCAACTGGCGCGGGAACAGAACAATCCATACAAATTTGACCTTCAGCCCGACGGGCTTCATTTATGCGTCGTCAAGAGTAGTGACTTTGTGTATCAAGGTACTTTTCATGGAGGAGACGCGGTAGTTAACCTGTTTTATGAACGAGATCATGGCTATCAACATTTTGCTGTTGAAAACGGAACCTTGTATGTGGACCGAAGAGATAAACGGTACTATGTCCTTAATAATTGGGCCGTAATCTATGCTAGTCTGGAATCAAATGTGGAGATGCAATCAGAAGTGCTGGCACTATTTCATTGGGACTCTGCGAAACTTGATGCCATCATACAACAGATGCAGTTGCTTGGTATTGCCGAGGTAATGATTGATTCCAAGCGGATTCTCCGGATAAAACTAAATGCAACAAGCTTTGGAACCTATTGGGTATTGGTTTCCAACTCCCCGTTGAAATTCCCTGAGCACCTGAAGTATACCCGGCTTTCAGATCAGGCAATCTGGTACCATGAAAAGGTGCGGTGACCTACTTCCCAAGTTTAACCACCTGGGGCTTATATCCCGATGTTTTGAATAATTGCTCAGCATTCTCTATGCCCATGATTCCGGAAAGAGGTGTATCCGGATGTGTTTCATGATATTTCTGGACCATCCGCCATCCCACCCACTGACCAATTCTGCCCGGACATTGCTCACCCACCTCAATGGTCTTGGGGCGCTCAGCAATGAATTTTTGTCGTGTGAGATGACTGGAGGAGAAAAGTACCTCATCCTCAACAAACCGTGACCAAATGAGGTTTTCATTTTCGCGGCACCCCTTCATCTCGCGTTGGCTGTAACCTATGAGAACACTGTCGGGTGTGCAAGGCAACATTTGTTTCGAGAAAAAATACGCTTTACCATAGCCGATCATATCTGCCAGCACCGTCTTGTCGTTCGGGTCGGTCTGGTTGAATCGCGAATCAACACCCGTAAGTAACATCACGGAAGGCACAATAAAGTCGGGGTTATACCTGCGTAACATATATTCAAACATATTGGGACGAAACTTGGCATCCTTTCCCAGAAAGTAGTCAAGTCCAATGATGACCAGTGAATCGGAAACGAAGATGTCACTTTCCAATCCCGTGATCACGGTTTGAATTCTTGGGGGATGAAAATCCGGATAGTAGAACGTGATGTTGGCGTAGGCCTGCTCAAATTCTTTCTTCAATGAAGATCCGTCACCAAACACCCGATGGGTCTCCATCAGCAGGGTGTCAATGTAGGGATTGGTAAAGCGGCGGAACAAGGCATTAACAAAGGCAGAGTCTGACGGGTATTTATCCCGGTTAAGAAACACATCCCGGATTTCCGGATGCACACCCAAAAAGTGCACAAGTTCTTGCTTCGTCTGGATGGCAGGAAGGGAATCCTGAAGGGCGTCCACTTTCAGATTGACGTGAATCGCAGCGGTATCCGGCACGAAAGCACATTCTTCCACATCAGGTCCGCAGGAGATCAGCAGGGCCCATGCTGACAAAACAACCAGTAGCTTTTTCATGGTTGCGAAGATCGGCATTTGCGAAGAATTTGTGCTCCTGATTTTAACCTTTGGCTGATCGAATTGCCTAAATTGAAACCGTGAATCCCGCCCTCAGACACATCGCCATTTCCGGCAATATTGGCTCCGGAAAAACCACCCTCGCCGAACGACTTGCCAGACACTATGGTTGGACACCGTTGTATGAATCTGTAGATCACAATCCGTACCTGAAGGATTTTTATTCGGATATGACCCGTTGGGCCTTTCATCTGCAGATCTATTTTCTGAATAGCCGGTTTAATCAGGTGCACCAGATCCGGAACAGCGATAAGACCATTATTCAGGACCGTACCATCTACGAAGATGCCTATATCTTCGCCGCAAACCTTCACAAGAGCGGACATATCAGCGACCGGGATTATCAAAGCTATCTGGACATCTTTCATTCAATGATCCACTTCGTGCAGCCTCCGGACCTGCTGATCTACCTCAAGGCCGATATTCCCAAATTGGTGCAGCAGATACAGAAGCGCAACCGCGAGTACGAATTCAACATCCGGCTGGAATATCTGAAGACGTTGAATGAACACTATGAAACATGGATTGGTCAGTACAAGCATGGAAAATTGCTCATCATTGATGTCAACAACCTTGATTTTGTAGCCAATGCAGAAGACTTTTCTGGTATTGTAGGCAAAATAGAATTGGAGCTCAATAGCCTCTTCGCCGACCTGCCCAAACAGGTGAACAAGCCTCGTAAGGGCAAATAGCCAATCATGAAAGCACTGACTTTCCAGGGAAGGGAAACTATTTCATTTGAGACTATTCCTGATCCGGAGATCATTCATCCCACAGATGTAATTGTACAGGTGAAAGCCTGTGCCATTTGCGGATCAGATCTTCATGTGTATCATGAACATGAAAAGGGCATCGACCCGGGCACTGCCATGGGTCATGAATTTGCCGGTGAAGTAGTTGCCGTGGGTGCTGATGTGAGAACGCATCGGGTTGGCGATTTGGTGATGAGCCCCTTTACCACCAGTTGTGGCCACTGTTACTATTGCCGAATTGGACTCACGGCCCGATGCTTGCACAGCCAGCTCTTTGGTTGGGTGGAAGAAGGAAAGGGATTGCACGGAGGACAAGCCGAGTTGGTTCGTGTACCGCAAGCCGATGGAACGTTAATGAGACTGCCTGAAGGTGTATCACTCACCGAAGGATTGTTGTTGGGAGATATTCTCTCCACCGGATTCTTTTGTGCTCATCAGGCGGGCATCCAGCGGGATGGAATCTACATTGTTGTGGGCTGCGGGCCGGTGGGGCTCATGGCCATACTGGGAGCCCGCGAGGCTGGGGCTAAGAATATATTTGCTGTGGATGATTTACCCGAGCGTCTGCAGATGGCAAAACAGTTTGGTGCAATGCCCTTGAGCCGGAAGGACCCGTCATCCAAAGAGCAGATTTTGGATGCAACAGAAGGACGTGGTGCTGATGCAGTGCTGGAAGCCGTAGGTAGCGGATCAGCTGTTAAGCTGGCTGTGGACCTTGTGAGGCCGGGTGGTACGGTTTCTTCAGTAGGTGTATGCACTGATGCGCACATGGCCTTTTCTCCTGTTGAGGCCTACAACAAGAACCTGACGTATAAGATCGGTCGCTGCCCGGCCAGATACATGATGGAGCAGTTGATCCCGATGGTTCAACAAAAGAAATATGATATCACAGCGGTGTTCAGCCACACGCTAAGTTTGGAACAGGGAGTTCATGGATACGACATCTTTGCTAATAAGAAAGACAACTGCCTGAAGGTTCTGCTTCAGCCAGCCTGACCAGCGAAATCTGCGGCCACGAATTCTTCCCACTCCGAGCCATTGTGCCTCAGCAGGCAAAGCGATGTTGCCGAAAATGTATGGTCAAACGGCAAGGCTTGAAATTCTGTCCAGGCATTTATGAAGACCTCCTTTTTGAGATCACGAAAACCCACGGTGATGTGTGGATGAAAGGGTAAATCCTGATAATCGGAATGCAGCAAACCCAGGTGGGTGCGACAATGGCGGCGAACGGATTTCTGCAGGGCCATTAGTTCTGGTGAAGCATCAACGTGCACAAAGATGACCCTTGGCGGGAATGAGCCGAACCCATGCAGGGAAACATTGACTGGCGATAGTGTTCTTGCCAGACCGGCGATCGATTGAATAAGTTTGTCTTCTTTGTCTGACCTCCACTCAAAAGGCATGTGCAGGGTTAGGTGTGGAGGAGATCGAAGGGCCGCGCGTGAGCCAAAGGCGTCCTGCATCCTCAGTTTATACTGATGTATTGCATCACGAATCGGAGCCGGAGGGACTAATGCAACAAAATAGCGGTTACGCCCGGGCACCATGTTCCTACTTCAATTTTTCAAGGAGCGCCTTGTATGATTGTGCATTATCCGGATCAAGCGTAATCAGGTGTTCGATGGTTTCGGTGCGCGTATCATCTTTCTCAATTACCTTCTTGTAAAATTCTATGGCACGTTCCTTAAAGCTGAGGTTCTCATAAGTCTGCGCCATCAGGAGATAGAAATCCGGCTCATCAGTATGGTAGCTGTATGCCCGTTCCAGACAAATAGCAGCTGAATCATATTTTTGGTTGGTGTAGTAAATATCACCGAGCAACCACCAGGAGAGGTTATAGTCTGATTTTGTCCTGATACTTTTTTGCGTCCAGCTCAGCGAGGCATCAAGATCTCCTTGGGAGAAATAAGTAAGGGCCTTACCATATTGGGCATCGAGATCACTGGCATTTTCAGCCAGCGCCTTATCATAGAAAATCATGGCTGAATCATAGGACCCCAGGTTATAATAAGTAGTGCCTTTGTCTGCGTTAGAAAGATTGTTATCGGTAGGGGCTGCAGAGGTTGACTCAGTGCTGGACGCCCCATCGTCGTTTCCAGAGATAATGCCAATAAGAATAAAGAAGAAAAAACTGGCGCCAAAGATGAAGCTGAAAATCCGGATCGCTTTGGTAAAATTAAAGCCGGAGGCCGGCAGCGTTTTTCCTGACATGGGTCCTTGACTTGTCGTGTTGAAGGACGGCAGGGTAAATCCGGAGCCATTCAATGACAAGACGCCAAAAGAGGCGGCCAAACCGAGGAGTGTGACAAAGAAGAACGTGTCAATAGACCATAGTAGGGCAAACAAGATCAGGAAATAGAGGGCAAGCCTGCGGTACCAGGGGCTCACCGTCTTAGGACCGGAGGAATCGTCCATGGGGTTGAATTACCATGGAAAGTTACCAGAAAAAATGGTTTGCAGGTTGCCTATCTCAGCGCGTAGAGATACCGCTGAATGGTGTTTTCCAGACCCAGGTAAAGTGCATCACAGATGAGCGCATGGCCAATCGACACTTCATCGAGGTGGGGAATCTGCTGATGGAGGAACCGCAGGTTGTTCAAATCAAGGTCATGACCGGCGTTAATGCCAAGTTTTAGCTGATGCGCAATTTTTGCGGCATGAGTATATGGCCTTATGGCTTCCTCTTTGTTAACAGGAAAGTGTTTGGCGTACGGTTCGGTATATAGTTCTATCCGGTCGCATCCTGTTTGTGCGGCACCACGAACCATGGCTTCATCGGCATCAACGAATAAGGAAACCCGAACCCCTGCTTCTTGTATGGCATGAACCGTCTCCTGCAGGAAGCTGGCGTGTGCAACGGTATTCCATCCGGCATTGGAGGTTATAGCATCTGGAGGATCCGGAACGAGGGTAGCCTGGGCGGGGCGCACCTCCCGGATCAAATTCATAAATCGCTTATCCGGATAACCTTCGATATTAAATTCTGTCTTAACACAAGTCTTGAGTGCCAACACATCACTATACCGGATATGACGTTCGTCAGGCCTGGGGTGAACGGTGATACCCTGGGCACCAAAACGCTCGCAATCCATCGCGGCACGTATGACATCCGGGTTATTGGCCCCGCGGGCATTGCGCAGGGTGGCAATCTTGTTGATATTGACACTCAGCCGGGTCATTTGTTAATAAGTGAAATTGCGTGATAACTTTGGACGAAAATACACAATCATGTCACTGAAAACCACCATCGATAACGACATTAAGAAAGCCATGCTCGCCAAGAATAAGGAGGAGCTTGAAGCTTTGCGCAGCATCAAATCCATGATCCTGCTGGCTGAGACAGAAAAGGGACATGCAACTGAGTTAGCTGTTGAGGCAGAAGGGAAGTTGTTGATGAAAGCGGCCAAACAGCGGAAAGAGTCAGCGGAGATTTTTCAGAAGGAGGGTCGCGCTGACCTGGCGCAGCGGGAGAATTTTCAACTGGAGATCATCAGCCGTTATTTACCAAAGCAGATGTCAGAGGGCGAGATCACGCAGGCCCTGAAATCTATTATTGAGCAGGTAGGCGCGAAAGGTCCGCAAGATATGGGCAAGGTGATGGGAACAGCGACGAAATCCCTGGCCGGCAAAGCCGATGGCAAGTTGATTTCTGAGATCGTAAAGAAATTGTTGAACCCGTGAGCAAGGCAGATATTTTTCTCTTGCTGTGTTGTATGGCCGGTGCCTGGAACGGCTACCGGGAGGGATTCCTGATGGAATTAATTTCCCTGGTAGCCATCATTTTGGGTGTGTTGGGTGGGTTTAAATTGATGGGAGAGGGAATGCTTTTTCTGCAAGACCGCTTCCACGCCGACAAGGCAACCCTGCCATACGTTTCTTTCATTCTGATTTTTGTCATCATCATGATTGCCGTGCGGTTGTTGGGAAAGATGGTGAAGAACTCCATTGACAAGTCCTTCTTAGGAACAGTCGATCAGTCCATGGGAGCAGGACTTGGTATATTCAAGACATTGTTCATGGCCAGCATATTGATTTGGATTTTTGATTCGTTAAAAGTTGCACCGTCGACGGCATGGACGGAAGACTCATGGTTGTATCCATTTACGGCACACCTGGCACCGCGTACCGCGGATTGGATTGGCAATTACATACCGGTGTTCAGAGAAATATTTCGTCAGTTCTAAGTACAGATAATTTTCGCTTACTTATCCCTGAATTACAACTTCCGAATGGCTCTTAACGTCAAAGAACAGGGTGGGTTTAAATATGTGGATGAAGGCAGCGGCCAGACCTTTATGCTATTGCATGGTCTTTTTGGCGCATTGAGTAATTGGCAAGATGTGGTTGATCGGTTTTCACGGGATTTCCGTGTTGTGATTCCTATGTTGCCGATTTATGAAATGCCCATCAAGGAAGCCGGGCTGGAAGGCTTGCAGAAATTTGTCGAAGATTTTGTGGCCATGATGAAGCTGGATCATATGATCATACTCGGCAACTCTTTGGGTGGTCATGTGGGGCTTTTGTATACACTGCACAATGCGAGCAAAGTAGACAAGTTGCTGCTCACCGGAAGTTCAGGTCTTTTTGAAAACAGCATGGGTGGATCCTATCCGCGCCGGGGCAGTCTGGAATACATCCGGGAGCGGGTCGCCTATACATTTTACGACCCTAAAGTGGCATCGGATGAATTGGTTGAGGAGGTATTCGAAACTACGAAGAGCATTCCCAAGTGCATGCGCATTGTTGCGATCGCCAAATCGGCCCAGCGCAATAATTTAGCAAATGATTTACCAAAAATAGTGGTTCCCACCCTGCTGGTTTGGGGATTAAACGATACGATTACGCCCCCCTCGGTGGCGTATGAGTTTAACCGGCTGATCCCAAATTCGGAGCTGCACTTTATTGATCATTGCTGCCATGCCCCGATGATGGAACATCCGAAGAAATTTAATGCTATTGTAGAGAAATTCCTGATGCCCGTTAACGCATGATCGCAGCCGAACTCATCAACCACATGGTGCCACCCCTTAAGGTGACCGATGATGCACACAAAGCCATTGTGTGGATGGAGGAGTTTCGTTGCAATTATCTGCCGGTGACGGATGAAGGACATTTATTGGGCTTCATTTCTGAAGAGATCATTTTGGAGGCCAATGACATTGAGAAGGGTGTCGGGTCCTTCAATCTCGTCGGAAAAGACTGTGTTGTTTCGCTAGACGCTCATTTCTTCGATATTCTCCGCATCGCCGGGGAGCACAAGCTCAACATGGTGGCGGTTAACAATGAAGAAGGACAATATGCCGGAGTGATCACCGTGCAGGATATCATGGCGTCATTCGCCCAAACCGCTTCGGTGCAGATGCCCGGTGGCATTCTCGTGTTGTCGATGGAACTTATTGACTATTCCCTTGCCGAAATCAGCCGGTACGTAGAAGAAAACAAAGCCAAGGTGATCAGCAGCACCATGGTGGAAGACCCCCTCGATCGCGGTAAGATTAAGTTGACCATCAAGATCAACCAACTCGACCTGTCTCGCATCGTGGCTACCCTGGAACGATTTGGATATCGGGTCATCGGTCGATACCAGGAGGCACCCCGCGATGATGATGACAAAGAGCGTCTCGACATGCTGATGAAGTACCTGAACATGTAACGATTCTATCGCTTACTCACTCTTCAGATTATCAATCGGATTAATGACCGCAGCTCGAAGGGTCTGTGATCCGATGGTCACTATCGCAAACAGTACCAGCAGGCCAACTCCGGTTGCCATCACGGCCAAGTCAACGGTAACATGAAAAGCCATCTGTTCAAGCCAGAGCATATTGAGAAAATAGGAGACCGGCAGGGCGATAACCACGGCCAGGAGCAAAATTGCCAGGAAGCCTTTCGAGAGCAAATAGATCAGCGATCCATTGCTGCTGCCCAGTACTTTGCGGATGGAAATTTCACGGATGCGGGTTTCGGTGTTGTAGGTAGCCATTCCTAACAATCCCAGGCAGGAAATCAAAACTGCCAGGAAAGAAATAACACCCATGATATAGACAATATCACCGAAGAAAATGTCATAGATCTTATGAACTTCGGCAGTAAAGTCACGGTAATCGACCTTCAAGGCAGGATTAATGACTGCCCAGGCGGACTCAATGGTTGAGGCGGCATCTTCAAATGTTCCGGTGTACGATACCTGCAGGATATTGAATTCACCTGGATTATTAATAATGGCCATCGGAGCCATATCCTGCATCAGCAGTTGGTGGTTATAGTCGCGTACCACACCTATGATTTGCTTGCGGGAAGAGTCCCGTTTGATGATAATTTCTTCACCGATTGCTTCGAGTGGCGTGGCAAAGTGAAAGGCAGACACTGCGCGCTCATTGAGAACAATAAAGTTCTTATTGGCCTCGCCATCCTCTGTGCGATAAAATCGACCGGCCACCAGAGGAACATTCAGGTTGGTGAGATAGTCGGCATCTCCTGAGAAGTAACTCACATCGGTCCATTCCTTGTCTTCCAGTGACTTTTTATATCCCTCTCCATATGTGGAGCCGGCTGCCGGCAAATGAGAGCAGGCGGTAATACTCTCCATGTTGCTGTGTTTGAAGAGTTCCGTTTTGAGGGCATCGGCGGAAGTGTTGTTGAGGTATACCACGATTTTGTTTTCCATACGAAACCCGTGATCGGCCCGCATAAACAGCTGCAACTGGTTAAAAACAACCAACACGCTGATGATGAAAATAAGGGAGAACGTAAATTGCGATACCAACAGTGCCTTGCGCATGCCAAGGTTTGAAAACAGTTTAACATTCCCCAGATTCTTGAGCACTTTGATGGGTTGAAATCCGCTCAACACAACGGCTGGAAACAATCCGGCCAAAATGCCAACCACCAGGGCAAACACCACAAACACAGCGTAAACCACATAGTTTGCTTCAAGATCCCACTTCATCAACCGTGCGAAGCTCAGTTGCAGCATGACGGGTTTGAGAGCAAAAAGCATAATCACAGCGAGGCCCAGTGCAAACAGCGCTACCAATATCGATTCGGTAAGGAACTGAGCAAAAATTTGCCACCGCAGTGCACCAGTCACTTTGCGAATACCTATTTCTCGGGCACGCGTAAGAGAACGTGCAATGGAAAGGTTTGTAAAATTGAAGCAGGAGGTGAGCATTACAACGCCCGCCAGCCCCACAAAGAAGTAAATGAACATCCACGGCAGAAATGGCCCAATGGGATTGTTAATCAGTGGACCGGGAGTAATGTCCATGATGTTCTGAAGGTGATAGCGAACCTTTTGCTGCGTATCGGGATTGGTCAATTCGGCAAAGTGCTGTTCTTCCACTTTGCTTAACTGCGGCTGAATGTCTGCCGGAGTCTTTCCAGGCTCTAGCAAAACGTATACCCATCCGGCCCAGCAGCGGTACCAGTTGTCCAGGTCATCGCCACGTTTGCCAGACTTCTCCAATCCCGGAACGGTAGACATGCTGGCCAGGGCATCAAATACGATGTGCGATTTGTGATTGGTTTCCCGCAGTACGCCAGTTACTTTAAAGACACCCTGCTCACCCACCTTAAACGTTTCTCCCACCGGATTTTCCTGACGGAATAACTTGTTGGCGGCCTTGCGAGTCAGCACCACTGTATTGGGCTCCACCAATGCAGTCTTTGGATCGCCATACTGTAGTTCATACTCGAAAAGCTCAAAGATTTCAGGATCTGCATAATATCCGGCCACAGGGATGTTGACATTTTGTTCAATCTCGAGCCACATATTTCCGAAACCTCTGACAATCCGAACGGCCTTTTCCACACCCGTGAAATTGTTTTCCATTTCCTGCTTGAGCGGAAGTGTGGTGGTGGATGTTTCGGATGACGCCTGCCCATCCTTACCGACGGGGATTGAATTGACCCGATAGATTCGATCTCGCTTGGAGTTAAACCGATCATACATCATCTGATCGGCCACGAGCATGATGATGGCCATGCAGACCGTCATGCTGATGGCCAGGCCAAACACATTGATGAATGAGAAAAAGCGGTGGCGGACAAGACTCCGCAATGCGGTCTTGAAATAGTTTTTCAACATGGCAGGAGAAATTGTGTCCGCCTTTTAGCGAACGGATAAACGAAGTATAGAGCCGAATTACTTAGAGTCCTTCTTGACCATGAAATAGTAAATCAGGAAGCCCAACGATACAAATACACTAAACACACCGTAGGGAAGCGGAGACTCCGGACCGGCGGGAATGTACTCCATCAGAATCAGGGCAAGTCCTGAAAATAGAATGATAAGCCCCCATTTGAGGGAAGTGGCCTTGTTTTCAGAGCTGTGTTGCTTGAATATTGCCTGGGTTTCTTCGTTTACAAATCCTTTATCCACCATGCGTTTGCGCAATTGGTAATCGGTCAGCACTTTGGTAAAAAAGTACACCCCGGCACTGAAGGACCCCATTATGGCGATCGGCATCAGTACATTCATCAGGTTCTCGTTCATAAGTCAATTGTTTTACATTATGGGGGGTATGACACACGGATGATCGTCAATGTTGCAAAATACCCTGAATATTTCCCTGAAGTGTGAAATTGGACATGCGGTGACCTTAAAATTTCCGTAAAAGACTGCAACAAACACCCCAGAATTGGTGTCCAATCACCCAATGACAGATGACCAGGCCGTTGTTTCCCGGATTTTAGCGGGGGACCGACAGGCGTTCAGGCAGCTTATAAAGCAGCATGAGCGGCTGGTGAGTCACATGATCGGAAGAGTGGTGAAACAGTCAGAAGACCGCGAAGAGCTCTGTCAGGACGTTTTTTTAAAGGTTTTTGACAAGCTGCCTGAATTCGGTTTTCAATCAAAACTTAGCACCTGGATTGCCACCATCGCCTATCGGAATGCCATCAATCATCTTCGTAAGCAGAAAATGGAATTTGAAGAATGGCCTGAAGAGGAGACCTGGACAGAGCGGTTTATTGAACGTGATAACCCAGAGGAAATACTCTCGGAAAGCGATATGGAAAGTTGGGTGTTGAAATTAATTGATGAGTTACCCGTTCAATACCGCGCCGTGTTAACCTTGTTTCATGTAGATGGCATGAACTACGCGGAAATTGGAAGTGTTACCGAAATGCCGGAAGGAACAGTGAAAAACTATTTGTTCAGGGCCAGAAATCTGTTGAAAGAAAAAGTGAATCATTATCTTGGAGAACGCAACGAACCATGAAGACGCAGGACAATAATCCAAGCCGTAGTGAGAGGCTGATCGACAAGGCACTTCAGCGTGAGCCTGTTTTCAGGGTGTCATCAGGCTTTGCCGACCAGGTGTTGATGCAACTCGAGGCCAGACGCAAACAAGCAGATAACCGCGAATGGTGGTGGCTCGGACTGGGGTTGGGTGGATTTGTGATTGCCGCCATTGTAGGAATTGTATTAAGCGGGTTTAAGCCGAACCTGGGGGTACTTACGTTTCTATCAACCCATGGTCCGTTGGTAATATTTGGCGTAGCATTTGTGATCGCCCTGCAATGGGTGGACCGCAGATTTGTTCGCAGAAACACGTCAGCTGTTTAGCGCGCCATACGCACCGACAGACCCAGGTAGTAATTTCTTCCCGGAGCCGCATTGAAAAATCTCCCGCCAACGGCATTGAGGTCGTTGCCCAGGGAGTACTTTGTATCCAGGAGATTATCCACTCCAATGAAGCCGGTAAATGGAACCCGGACACCAAAATTGTACCCAATCTTTGATCCCAACAAAAGATAATCACTGGCATAGGTTGTGGCGGCATCATTCATAGGGATGCGATCGCTGTAGTATGAGGTCATGTTTGCGTACCAACCTCTTTTAAACACCAGGTCTATACCTCCGGCGACAGTGATCGCAGGTACTCCGGTCAAAGGATTGCCCGAAAAGTCATTGTTATCATTGACATAATGATCAAAGGTGTAATGATTAAAGGTTTGGCTCGTCCACACCCGAATGCTCTTGAGGATTGCCGCAGACAGCGATTTTGCCCAGGCCACAGACAATTCTACTCCTTGTTGTGTAGTTGACCCCGCATTGATAAAGAAATCAGCACCGCTGGCGTCTCGTTGGATGACGATGGTTTCTTTCAACCTGAAATCATAAGCAGCAAGGTTGATTGACCAGCCCGATTCGCTGTTCATTTTCAGACCGGCTTCGTAGCTGGTACCCCGTTCCGGATTCAGACTGTTGTTATACGCCCCCGTCGATGGACGAACTTCTGCGAGGGAAGGGGGGGAGAAACCATTGCTGGCGCTGGCATAAAGCGATAGCTGCTGAGTGATCTTTTTCAACAAGGCGATGCGGGGTGAAAAAACGGGTGTGAAGGTTCGCTGTTGCTGAATTTCCGGATTTAAAGATATGCGCAGGAAGTCATAGCGCAGAAAGCTGCCGCTGCCTCCTATTGTTACAAACCAATCTCTCGGTAAAGACAATTCAGTTTGCAGGAACCCTACTGTTATTTGTGATCGCAGCCGATCGTCCGTTTGTATGTTTCCTGTCGTGCCACCATTGTTGTCGTACACCACGTCAGGGGAAAAGAAGTGCTGGTATTCAACGCCAGCTGTTATTTTTCCGGAAAGCTGATGGGTTGAAAACTGAAACTGGGTATCGCCACGACCTCCCCAATTCTCTTCATTGCGGATTTCGTAGTTCCGGATGGTGGGATTTCTAAAATCAGTAACACTTCCAAACATGCCAAGGTGTGATGTCCATCGACTGCTCCAATTTTGCTCGAGCATCAAGCCGCCAAAGGTGGTTTGATTGGTAATGGCTGCCTGTTGGGCCACGGCGCCGGGAGCAGCGGGCGTAGAAGGACGGGCCTGATGAGGGTCTGCATTGTATTGGGCCAGGGTGAGACCCCCGGGTGTTTGATAATAGAGTCTTGTAGAGAATACGGTTCCTTGTAAAGTTGTCTTTGAGGATAGCGTATTTTTCCAACCGGCTTGCACCATCCACCGGTTCATTGCGGTTTGCTCGCGATAACCATCCGCCTGTTGATAGCCACCCCGGAGATTCATTTGAAAATTGTTCTGCTGGATCACTTGCCCTCCGGCTTGTGCCCGGAAAAGACCATAACTTCCTCCGGTTACAGATCCTTGTAGCTCTCCCGGATGGTCAAGGGATTGCAGGAGTACGACTCCGCCAGTGCCTGCACCATAAAGGCTGCCGCCCGGACCTTTGATAATCTCCATGCTGTTTAAGGCACCAAAGTCCAATAAGTTCAGATAGGTATTACCACCTCCATCAGTAAGCGGAAGCCCGTTCCAGTAGAACTTCACATTGCGAACGCCAAAGGGTGAGCGCAGCGAACTTCCACGTATTGAAAAGCGGTAACTCCCTGGCGACCGTTCTTCCATACGAACTCCGGCAACCGTATTGACGGCCGATAATACCGATGCTCCACTAAAGCGATTGAGTTCGTGTTCGCGGATGGTCCCGACGGCTACGGGAACTTCCAAAGCTGGTCGTTCTGCTGCATAAGCATGGATAACTATATCATGAAGTACCTTCGTGGAATCTGAAGCTGTCTGAGCCCCGGTAAAGTCTGAAGTTAAAACCACCATGAGAACCGAGAGCCATGTTCTCAAAGCGGTTGTGTGGATGCCTGCGGGCGACAATGCCTTACTGTTTTTGTGTGAAAGCCCCGAGTACGGTGTCCAGAGATAATGTCTGCTCGAAGTAGCTGAGCAGTTTGAGGATAACCTGATCCACCAATGTATCCGGGCAGGAAGCCCCGCTGGTTACTACGATGGTGACGGGTGTCTTGTCCGGGATAAATCCCACTTTGGTCTTCCTTTCCTTTACATGGTAGTCGAAGTGATCAATCACCTGTTGCGATTTGATTTCAGAAGCTGAGTTGATGAAATAAGTAGGAAACTTCCTTTCACACAATTCTACAATGTGTGATGTGTTGGAGCTATTGTAGCCGCCGACCACGATGGCCAGATCCCCTTCGGTTTTCAACAGTTCGTAGGTTGCATCCTGGTTGTCGTTGGTGGCATAGCAAAGCGTGTCGCGGGTGTCTGCAAAATGTTGCCGTAGAGTCTCAGCGCCATAACGCTGAATCATCAACTGCCGGATGTAATCGGCGATACCCTGCGTCTCTGAAGCAAGCATGGTAGTTTGATTCACAACACCCACGCGCGCGAGGTGCAACGCAGGATCAAACCCCTCCGAATATTTGCCAGCAAACTCTTCATAGAACGCAGCGCTGCTTCCCTTTCCTAAAATGTATTCGCCAAGGCGTGTTGCATCCTCCAGGTCACGAACAATTACCGAAGGAGCATTGGACGCACTATGCGAAAACGTGGCGCGTGTTTCTTCGTGTTTAGGCTTGCCATGGATGATAATGGTGTGATGTTCCTTACCCAGTTTTTCGGACCTGTTCCAGACCTTCTCGACGAACGGGCAAGTTGTATTGTACCGGTGTACGTCCACCCCGATTTGGCCAAGCCTGTTTTCGATCTCGAGTGTAGTACCGAATGCAGGAATGATGACAATATCGTCGGAAGTGATATCACTCCAGGGAATGAAATGCGATCCATCGGTATCCATGATGAAGCGCACACCGCGCTCCTGGAGGTCCCGGTTCACTTCCTGATTGTGAATCATCTGGCTGAGGAGGTAGATGTTTTTACCAGGATTCTCTTCAATAGCCCGGTAACTGATTTCAATGGCGTTTTCCACCCCGTAACAAAATCCAAAATGGCGGGCCAGCACAAACCGGACCGATCCAAAGTCGAGTAAGGTGGGTGTAAAATCCTGTTTTCGGAGGTCTTGCTGCCGACGGAATTCCTTGATCCTGCCTGTAATGGAGGACCGGTAATAGGCGGGTATTTCGAACTTTTTGATAACGATAGGGAATGAGATGTAAAGGTAGTGCTTTGGCCGGGCTTCCTTAAAATAAAAGCGACCGATCATCAGACCGGTCGCTTTGCATGTATGGCAATTGTATCAGGCTGCCTTGGACAGTTGATCTTCTTTTACCTTGTTGGTGTGTACTTCCTTGGACTGAAGGTCAAACCACCTTACTTCTACCAGGTTCTTTTTGAAGTACTTCAGAACTTCCATCACTTTGCCGTCCATCTTATTACGGACGCGCTCACCCTTTCTAAATAGTCTTCTCATAGTTTACGGGGATTACATTCGGATTGCATAATTAAATTCTCTGGGGAAATCTTCATATACCCCTGAGAAGGTGATAAGGTCACCAGCCTTTTTCTGCTTAATAATGTCGTTGATGTCTTTCGTCGTCTTCACGGCCTTTTCATCAACATGCGTAATGATAAAACCGTTCCGCATTTCAGTATATCGTTCCAATTTGCCTGGTCCCAGTGATTTTACCCGCACGCCTGATGATAATTCGAGGCGCTTGAGCACTTTGGCGTCAACATCTTCCAGCTCCATTCCCAGGGAAGAAGCCAGATCTTTCGCTTCCCGTTTTATGGCGCCAATTTTACCATCCCGGTTCTTCAAGGTAACCTGAAAGGTCTTTTCAGCCCCTTTTCTGTTGACCACCACGGCAATTTTGTCGCCCGGACGCTTTCTGCCAATATATTCAATCAACGCTGCACTGGACTTTATTATAGCCTGATCCAGTTTTACAATCACATCACCTTTCTGAATGCCGGCTTCTTTGGCCGCACTCTTATCCTCCATATCGCCAAACCCTGAAACGTAAGCGCCTTCGTTGACACTTAAGTCTTCTGCCTTAGCCAACTCGCCATTTACGCTGCCCACCTGGATGCCGAGCCAGCCACGCTGAACGGTGCCATAAGCCAATAGATCTTCAACAATCTTGCTAACGATATTAGAGGGAACAGCAAATCCGTACCCTGAGTAGGCTCCGGTAGGACTTGCAATAGCCGTATTAATACCGATCAACCCTCCTTCAATATTAACCAGTGCTCCGCCGCTGTTACCTGGGTTAATGGCAGCATCTGTTTGAATGAAAGATTCAATGGCAGTCCGATTGTTCTGGTCTTCATCATTATTGTGAATCACATCAATGCTTCGGCCTTTGGCGCTGATAATTCCTGCTGTGACCGTAGAGTTGAGGTTAAATGGATTGCCGACAGCAAGTACCCAAGCGCCAACCCGGGCTTCGTCGGAGTTAACAAAGGACAGGTATGGAAGGTCTTTTTGATTAATCTTAATCAGGGCGATATCAGTATCCGGGTCCGTGCCGATAACTTCTGCTTTGTAAGAACGATTATCCGACAGCACGACATCGACAACGTCGGCACCATCAACTACGTGATTGTTTGTGACAATATAGCCGTTGCTGTTGATGATTACGCCGCTGCCACTGCTCTGGCTGGGACCCCGCTGCATCGGTACATTGGGACCGAAAAAAAACTGAAAAGGATCGTTGGGATTAGATTCCCGATTCAACTTCCGTCCCTCCGATGTTGACTTAATATGAACCACAGCTTTCGTCACACGCTCGGCCGTCTCTGTAAAATCAAGTGGTACCACCTCACCGTTTTCTTTGACATGGTATGCTACCTGGGACGAAGGCACGCCGGTGACATGTTCGATCCGTACGCCTGCATTGTTTGTGCCGAACCACTGGGTGGTAAAATAGGTGATGGTGCTGCCCAGAACAGCCGCCAAGACCAGGCTTCCAAAACGCTTCATATCGTTGCTGGTTTTTGTGTTATACATGCAAAAAAATTCCCTAAAAATTGTGCCAAATAAGGCCAAAAAAGCCTTTTTATGCCAGAAGGAAGGGTCCCTATGACAATTTTTCAGGGTAGCATAAATACGTAAGTGCCCGGCTCAGGGTTGAGCGGGGGACAGGTGGATACGGAAAATTACATCTTGACGAGCTCGCCGTCTTTGTACTCGTATTGAATGGTGGGCACACCGTCTTTGTCAAACCATTTGGCTATGCCATGACGTTTGCCGTCTTTATAATACGATTCTTCCTGTAGCAGACCACTTTCATAATAGACACGGGCCACGCCCATCTGCAAGCCATTTTCGTAGTGCTTTTCTTCACGCACGACACTGCCACTCAGTACGAGATACTCACCATGCAGTTTGTCGTTGTGATAGAAATACTTCTTGCTAACAGCCGAATTCTCTTCAAACTCGAGTGAAATACCTTCCTTATGATCCTGGATATAGGTGGTGAGCGATTTCATCATGCGGGATGGATAATAGTCCACCCAGCTGCCTTCTTTCTTGCTATTCAGGTAATAGCCGGTTGAAAGCAACATACCAGCGGCGTCGCGAATTTCTGTGCGAACAACCCCGGGCGTTTCGGGAAAAGTCTCAAGCACACCTGCAAGATTGCCGTTGGTAGTTTCTTCTGAACCGGAGGTACAGCTCCCGATGAGCAGGGTAAGGCCAATCAGTACATATGTTTTCATAGCAGCAGCTAAATTTGGCGCAATATATTAAGCGCAAGCCGAACCTGTACACCCT
>DNZD01000269.1 GCA_003504855.1 Cytophagales bacterium | reverse complement strand
CCGTCCATTTCCGGCATCATCACATCAGATATGATCAATTCGGGTACTTCGCGAATCGCGATATCAAGCCCGACTTTGCCATTATCCGCTTCCAGAAACTGAAATTGGTGATCAAAAGAGTCTATGATGAATCCACGCAATTCGAGGTTGTCCTCAACCACAAGAATACGTGGAAGTCCGGTATACTCTATTTCCTGATTGTCTTCAGAGGCCTCGGTAACGAACGGCTCGTCCCGTATAGCCCGACTTCGCGAAAGGAGGTAGGCCTGTACCGGAATGGCCACCGTAAACGTGCTGCCCTTGCCCAGGGTACTTTCCACTTCAATCGTTCCATGTAGCAATTCAACCAGTTCCTTTACAAGCGATAATCCAATTCCGGTACCAATTTCCAGATGGGCATCACTCACCTGAAAGAAACGTTCAAAAATCCTGGATTGATGTTCTTGTGCAATTCCGATTCCACTGTCCTCAACAACGAATAACAGGTTCGCGCTTTTCTCGTTGGTGATCGTTGTGCTGAACCGAATTCGTCCATGGGCCGGGGTAAACTTGAGCGCATTGCCAATCAGGTTGAGGAGAATGGTTTCCAGTTTGACCGGATCCGTGAACACGGTATACTGTTCGGCAGGCTGTTCGACAACCAATTCAATCTTCTTAAGTTGGGCGTGCGCATGAAAGGATCCTGTGATGCCGGACAGAAATGCGTGCAGGTCAACCTCCGCTTGCTCAATTCTCACCTTTCCGGATTCGAGTCGGGACAGTTCCAGCAATTGATTGATAAGCCGCAACAGCAAATTGCTGTTGTTTTCTATCAGACTCAGACGACCAAGGGCTGCTGGATTACCATGAAGGTCTTTTTTTAAAGCCTGTACAGGTCCCTGAATAAGGGTAAGTGGTGTTCGGAATTCATGGGATATGTTGGTAAAGAATGAAGTGCGCGCTTTATCGATTTCGCGGGCCTTGGCGAGTTCAAGATGTTCTTTTTCACGTTCTACTTGCTCCAGTTGCAACCGGGCCTTCAGCCGTTCCTGACGAACGATGTTCCGGCGAGCTGCAAAGAGTACCCCGGCAAGGATAAAGCCATATGCGATGTATGCCCACCACGTCTTCATCCAGGGAGGAGAAATGGTTATGATTACCTGCTTCTCAGCCAGTGATCCAAAAATGGTCTTGGCTTTGATCCGGAATGTATATGACCCCGGAGGAATATTGAGGTAGTTTAAGGTTCGATCGGAAGGCGTCTCTCGCCACTGGTTGTCATATCCATCCAGCCGTGTCATGAATTTGGTGAATTGAGAGGCCCGGTAGTCATCTACCGAAAAGTTGAATCCGATATTGTTCTCGTTGTGCTGTAGCGACAAGGCATCAAGGTCCTCCTGATTAAATACGTAGGTGCTGTCTGATTTTTGACTGAGGTCAATGGACTTGTTGTTGATGAGTACATCCGTAAGACGAATTTTCAAGGGCTGTACCATCCGGTCAAAATCTTCAGGATAAAATGAGAAGTAACCCGATCCATGCCCCACCATGATTTCGCCGCTGAATGACGTACCAATGGCTCCCGGAATGGTGTATATGTCAGACCTGTTTTTGTAATTCATGACTTCTGTTCTTGACGAATCAATCTTGGTCAAGCTCAGCTGGGTGGTCACCCAGAGATTATTATTGCGATCTTCTATGATCCCGAAAATATTATCCTTGTCTGCATGGGTACCGGTGGTAAACTTGATGAATTGGTCGTGCTTTGAGTCGTATCGGTATAAGCCAATTTGTGTTCCGGCCCAGATAACACCTTTAGAATCTCCCATGAGAAAACTTATTTTGGATGTTCCCAGATAGTGTCCCGTTTGTTTGGCGTTCTGGTCCAACCGTATAAGCCCCCTTACACCAGTTCCTACCCAAAGGTTTTGGCCTTGATCTTCATACAGGCACACTACCTGAAGCGAATTTCCCCGATCCTTAATGGTTTTGTCTGTGAGATACCAGCGTGTAGTTTGGTGCTGACGATCATAACAAATTAACCCACCCAGTGTGGAAAACCATAAATTGCCCCGGTGGTCTTTGATGATATTTAGTACCAGTCCAACATTCCCCAAGGTATCTGATGCAAAGGGGTAATAGGTTTTATTTAATAAGTTGATAAAACCAAAGCCCCGGGTGGTGCCCACCCATAAGATGTCTGGATCATCCTGAAATAGTGCAATGGTATTGTTTCCCAGTCCATGAGGATCGTTCAGGTCCACATCAATTTTGGCCAGTAAAGTCCCATTCGGGGCGCAGTGCAAAACACCTTCGTGAGAAGCAATCCAGAAATTCCCCTGGGCATCCTCCAGGAATCGATGGGCCTCAGCTTCATTTTTCAACGGGGTATGGCGCACCACACCCGGGAGCATGTCTACCCGATACAAGTTATTTTCCTGGGTACTGATCCACAACGCACCGTCGTGCGACAGAAAGGCCGCCCATCCGCTTCGGTCTGCAAACCCATAACTATCTTCATAATGGGTCATGGCTTTTGAATCCGGGTCATACCGGTTTATCCCTGTCCACATGGAACCTATCCAAATATGACCAGCCTGATCTTCACGTATGAAAGTGACCTGGTCATTGTAGTTATGCCAATCATCTTTCAGTTGCGGAGGTCTGCTGAGTTTTTCGGGATGTTGAGGATCATACCGGTGACGCACGAATTTTCCGGTCTTCCGGTCCATGGTGTGTAATCCATCTCCCGATGTTCCCACCCAAAAGACACCCCGGCTGTCTTCGAAAATCGATCGGACTTTGTTGTTGATCAGGGTATGTTCATCAGTCGGGTTATGCAGAAAAGAAGTGAAGGCTCCATTCGGTTCGAGGCGATTTAGTCCTCCCAATTCCGGATCAATCTTGTTGAAGGGTTCGCCCGTGCCAACCCATAATGTTCCGCTTCGATCTTCGTACAAAGCCCTCACGGCATTATTGCTGAGGCTTCCCGGATTATGGGGGTCATGCGTATAGCGCACAAACGTACCAGACTTTTCGTCCAGCAGGTTCAGCCCACTTCCAGTCCCCACCCAAAGCCTGTCCCGATGATCCCGCAATATGGCAGTGACATAGTTATTGCTTAATGATCGAGGATCCTTGATGTCGTTTATATAATGGGTGAACACGCCGGTGGCCGGATTAAATTGATCCAATCCGGCATCGGCAAACCCGATCCAGATCGATCCTTTGCTGTCGGCGTAGATGGTTTCGATATCTGTTCCGCCCAATGAGTTTGGGTTGAGATTGTCATGACGGAATACAAGAAACCTCGATCCATCGTACCGGTAGATACATTTATCATCCTGACCGGCGAACCACATGTATCCTTTTGAATCTTGCGTGATACCGGTAATTTTCCCCAAAGCCTCCCCGTTAGGCCCAGGAATCTTATTGAACTTTATTTCATCGTATTGGGCCTGAACCTCTGCTGAGGCCAGCATACTAAAGAAAATAATTAGTCGGGTGATGGTCATTGCAAAAGATGGGTATTCAATATCCAGGGGATTGCTTGAGGTAAGGATTTTTTGCCAGTTCTGCCCGGGGAATTGGGAACAAGGCCCTGAAATTTTCAGAAATTCCCTTCTCGGGAGTTCGTGCATCAAGATAATGACCAAAGCGAATGAGGTCGTTGCGGCGGTGACCTTCCCAAGCCAGCTCGCAGGCGCGCTCGCGCAAAATATTGTCGAGGGTAATGTCAGCAAGCGAAAAGTCGGGAAGATTGGCGCGACTATGCAGCGAGACGGTACCATATTGTTGATTGAGGGTTGCCTGCGCACCAGCGGCATCGCCGTTCCTGAGTTGGGCTTCGGCTTTCATCAGGATCACGTCGGCAAGTCGGAATACCGCGAAGTCGGCGTCCGGAGAATCAACAGCCCATTTCACACATCGCGCTCCAGCCATTCGAAAGGCGGGGTCGTTGCTGGAGAAGGTGGTGATCACGGGGTTGAAGTTAAGCGGAAGATGAACGTCTGAATCAAATTGGAAATTGGCTGGATCAGGAACCTGGTCCTGATATTGCTTACTATGCAGGTATTGCTGACCAGTTAGAAACATTCTTTTCCTTCTGTCGACCGGATCAAATTGATTGAGAAAATCAATCGTCGAGCAAAATCCATTGGCGCCATGATAACCAAGATCAAAAGTAGTCGGGCTGTCATAGTGCAATGAATACTGTACTAACGGCAGATATCCCAAACCCCCATTAAAGTCGAATGGTATGGCGAAAATATTTTCCTTCGATTTTTCATTGTCCGGGGCAAAGTTGGCAAAGAAATCACTTTCCAGTTGGTATTGGTTGGATTTGAGGATGGCATCACAGGCAGTGACACATTCACTCCATCTGGACTTACCGGTATAGATTTCGGCATTCAGATACAGTTTGGCGAGAAGCGTCTCTGCCATCCACCGGGTTGGTCTTCCATAGGTAGAATCGGTGGGCACCTCGGGAAGTTGTGACTTAATTGAAATCAGCTCTTTTTCAACAAACGCGAACACTTCTGTCCTTGCCTTTCGGTTTAGTTGAGATAGCGGAGTATAAAGTGATTCTGTAATTGGGATATCCCCAAACAGATCCATTCCCAAATAATAGTAAAAAGCCCGCAATGTTTTCATTTGGGCAATCAACACAGGAGCATTGACGCTCTTCGCCAATGGAGGTGCCAGTTGGTTTAAATTCTCAATCACCAGATTAATGGGGATGATTCCGCTATGATTGGAGTTGCCATATAAAAATTGCCAGCTGTTTGACAGGGCCTCATGATCACTGGCCCAGGTGTGTTTCCAAAGCCTTTCCCAGGAGTCATTGTCGGCCCAATCGCGACCCCGGATGGGCACGATGATTTCGTCGGTGGTCATTTCATTCAAGGCATATGTATTCCAGGGATTACTATTTCCGACCAAATCGCGTAGCCCTGCGTAAGGAAGGCCCACGCCAGCCTTAATTTCTTCCGGAGTACGCCAGAATTCTGTAAGCTTATCATAGGCAGGCGCATTCAGATCGGTACACGAGAGATGACCCCATATAATAAATAAGAGCGCGCAGGAAATAATAGGAAGACTTTTCTTCTTCATAGTTATGTTAAAAGGTTGCCTGAACTCCAATGAGAAAGCCTCGCGATTTTGGATAATAGCTGGAATCGATATAGCGCTGTGACCCCTCCACATTCACTTCCGGGTCAACGCCGCCATAGGAGGTAAGTACAAATAGATTGGTGGCCGTGCCGTAGATCCTGAGTTTACTGAGGCCACGAAGGTTGTTTAGTGTGTAACCAACAGTAGCATTTTGCAGCCTTGCATAAGAACCATCTTTTACCCACAAATCGGAGGGTTGCGGCTGACCCGTAAAACCATTCGTGAGTGCTTCTGGGGAAACATTGTTTCGGGGTAAATAGACGGGCGACTGAAGATTGAGCAGGGTGTTGGCGAATATTTTTTGCCCTTGAACCCCCCGAATGAACAGGCTGGCATCAAAGCGCCCAAAGGAAAAGTTATTGGTCAAACCATACGAAAAATCAGGTGTTGGGTCGATGTATCGCCGATCCTGATCAGTGTAACTGGTCTTCGTCCCCGTCAAATTTCCATCTTTGTCGTAGGTATTAAACAGTTCTTTTCCATCTGTATCAAACCCTGCATGCACTGGCAGCCAGAAGACTCCGGCAGGAAAGCCCTTTTGAATCTGGCTGACATAGGCATCCGACAGACCACCCCCCAATGCATAGCCATAGTGCCTGTTGGTAATGTCAAGACTAACGCCAACGAACTGTCCGGCAAGGTTCGTAATGGAATTACGTGCCCTGCTTATATTTAGTTGGGTATTCCATTGAAATCGGGCCGTCTTCCTGATTACAGCACCCATACTTATCTCAATGCCTTGATTGGTGGCATTTGCTGCATTGGCAAGCACCGACCCGTTTAGAAATGGCGGCTGCGGCAAGCTGTAATTGAACAACATGTCGCTGGTGTAATCATCGTACACATCCAATGTTCCATAAATCCTGTTATTGTGAAGACTAAAATCCAATCCCACATTCAATGATCGTCTTACTTCCCATTGCAGGTCCGGATTGTACTCCCGTATTGATCCGTACCCCTGGAAAAATTGATGCTTGTAGAGAAAAGGTCCACCTACTCCATAAACCAATTGATACGCATCAGCAGGCAGATTTTCCTGATTCCCCGTCAAACCGTAACTACCGCGCAGCCGCAAGTTGTTGATCCAGGAAAATGTTTTGATAAAACCCTCCTCACTTAATCGCCAGGCGAGGGCCACCGAAGGAAACGTTGCCCACTGATGGTTCGGCCCGAATTTGGAAGAGCCATCACGGCGAAAATTGATGGTGACAAAATAGCGGTCCCGATAGTGGTACATAGCCCGACCGAGGGCGGACACTAAGCGCACCTCATTCTTATAAGAGGAAATGTCTGTGGTAGAAATTTGTGTAGCAGCACTGAAGTTGTTGTTGAGAAAATCCGGGAACTGGAACCCGTGAGCGGTTAACGAAAACCCATCATTGATAAAGCGATTATACTCGTAAACGCCGGTAAACTGCAAATGATGTTGCCCCCAGTCTTTAATGTAGTTGATATGCGCGTCAGCTGACAGGATTTCCTTGTTGGCATCAGCTTTTGTTGCCAGATTGCTGAACGGTTGAGCAATGCGCGGGTCAGCGTAGTCATATATGTCATGGCCCATGGATAGGGCTCCGAACAACCCGGCCTTAAGCCCGTTGATAATTTCGTAGTCGGTTTTTACGGAACCCTGGAAGAAGCTCTCTCTTTTTTTACTATAAATATCATTCAATATCTGGCTCGGGTTAGCGGAGAGGGTAGGACCCTGTTCATTATAATAGGTACCATCAGCATTACGAACCGGGACTACGGGCAATGCAGTAAGCGCCAGCGAAAACAGGTTACTTCCTCCTCCCTGGGCCTGGCTCGTGGATGACTGATCCGGTAGAAGGCTTCGGTTGATGACAGAACCGTTCAAGGCGTAATTAATTAAAAGCCGCTTATCGGAATTGACCTGTTGTGCCGAAAGCCGTGCAGAAATCATCTCTTTTCCGGAATTGAGAATGATCCCCTCCTGTTTGGTATAGCCAAGCGAACCCCGGAACGTGAGCTGGTTGCTTCCACCACTGATTCCAATCTGGTGATTTTGGGTAAGCCCTATACGTTCAATTTCCTTTTGCCAGTTGGTATTGGCCCCTTTGTCGTGGGCACCATCTCCGGTCACTGCTGTGGCGTAACGCCATTCGTCGGCAGAAAGCACCTTGATTTGATTGGCAACTATGTCAATACCGGTAAAACCATTGTATTCAACGATTGATTTTCCCGGATTTCCTTTCTTGGTTGTAATGAGAATAACCCCATTAGCACCGCGGGCACCGTAGATGGCGGCAGCAGACGCATCTTTCAGTACATCATAGGATTCAATGTCTGACGGATTGACTGTGGTAATGGCCCGGTTAAAGTTATCGATGGCTACACCATCGATCACCAGCAAGGGGGGCTGACCTTCAATGGAAGACGCGCCACGTATCCGTACCGTAAAATCACCGTTCGGATCGCCGCCTGGTTGGGTAATGCTTACACCTGCCAGTTTCCCCTGAATCTGTTGCAGGGGATGGGTAATCAACCCGGGGTTGAAATCAATGGTCGTAATTTTGGATACCGCTCCGATTGCATCTTTACGTGGTATTGCACCATATCCCATCACCACCACATCGGGCAGGAGATTGGAAATTTCCTGTAAGTGAATAGTCAGGTTGGAACTATTTACTACAATTCGTTGAGTAGCATAGCCAACAAAAGAGAAATCCAATGGGTCACCCATTCGTGCCATGATGGTAAAGAGACCCCCTTCATCTGTAATGGCAATGGCCTTATTGGAAGAATTTACAACGCTGGCACCCATTAGTGCGATCGAATCTTTACCCATGACTTGTCCTGACACGGTGATCTGTGCCTTAGCACCCATCGCCAGAAGGGTGAGCGTTGCCCCCAGGGTCAGATGAAACAGTGATGTGCGGAGGTGAGGCATAGTAAACTCTCTTAATTAAGATACACAATTGCTCCAACCCGGGCTTGGTACTTCCAGGAGAAAAATCGGGGATCAGGACAAAGGAATTGAAAGATAAAGCCAAAGCAGCCCTGTTCTGGGGGATTTTAACTCCCTGCAACAATTCTGTTAAAGGATGAAACAGAATTGATAATGCCAACCACTACCTACAATAATCCGGTGTATCATTTCAGTCACCCTACGAACGAAACCGGGTAGCTGCCAGGGCTCAGGAGGACGAGTTTTGTATGCATCAAGTGCAATCAAGATTCATGGGCAGGACCAAGGAAAGACTCAGGCAATTTCTTCAATTCGTGTTAACCGCATTGGTGATTACGCTGATTCTGATTCTGCTCACCTCTGACTTTATAACGGGTTTATAAACTAACCAAACAACTATATGAAAAACCAATTCATCATGCTGGCCCTTGTTATGGCTGTTGCCTGCAAGGAGAAAGAATCACCGCCAGTGTTTACAAGTCAACCTCAGTCCTTGACAGTCCTCACGCCTTACCTGGCGGAGTTTACGGCGGCAGTGAGCGGAGATGGCGTCACCTACCAATGGCAGAAGAATGTGGGCGGCCAATGGACAGATATCCCAGGCGCAGTAAGCTATATATACAAAGTGTCAGCCACGGCCGCGGTCAACGGCACTCAATTCCATTTGGTGGCCCATAATTCATCAGGTACCATCACCAGTGACGCCGCTACCCTCACGGTAAAAAAGATAAGCGATTGCCTGATGGCCACAGCTGCTTTTTCATCAAGATACCTGCATACCTTCTCCTATGATGCTGCTGGACGACTCGTAAAGGAGGATATTCTTGACAATTCTACTGCAAAAACCATCTCGCTCACTTACTCCTACAACGATCAAGGCAAAGTATCTAAAATCAGTTGCCCGAAATGGACAGATACATTTGTCTACGATAGCTATGGTGTACCTCAAACAGCCACCCGAACTGATATTTCAGGCAAAACCCTATACGTGGATTCATATTCCTGGACAACGAATACATTTCAAACCCTGCTGCCGACGGCTGCGTTGATTCCAGGCAATCAAGGCCCACTTCTTCTTCGGTATCGTTTTTCGGGAAACAACTTGCTATGGTTCAAGATGGGGCTGGCATCAGACACCACGCAATACGACTACTCGAGATATGTTGACTATGACACACAACCCAGCCCGGAATACTTGCTATATGTAAGTACAGGCGGTTCGTTGATACCAATTTATTTTGAAGGCCAGACTGACAACATCACGGACAGTCCCTTTTTTTACGATCCAAAGCCGGTGAATAACTACCGAACCGTATTAAATCAGGCTGGGGCTCCTTCTCAATCTGTAAGTTTCACCTACAACGCATCAGGCGCACCTATCACCCGCACCAAGAAACAGTTTGGGTCGACAGTCGGCAATGATGAAATTTTTACATACATCAACTGTAAGAATTAGCATTTACCGACAGAAGATAACCGGAAACAGGTACCGGTTAACTGTAGCTGATCTTCGCGAAAGCGGAGATCAGCTTTTTGGTTTAATGCCGTCTCCCATTTCCGCAACCGTTGCGGAAAATACCCGGTGGAGGGTAAATAGTGCCTATTTGAGCGTAAAAATGAATTTTCCCTGACTATTGTCATCGTTTCAGAAGGAAATCCTTTCCACTTTTCGTAAGTTCCAAAGCACAAAACCTATTCCTTATGATAACCTTAGCAATCGTTCCTGCCGATGTAGATCAATACCTCAATATCGGCGGAGTAATCGCCCTGGTAGTAGCCATCGGTATTCTGGCCTATCATGAACTGAAAGTGTTTCAGGCCAAAGACCTGAAAGAACGCTACGACTACGTGACCACCCACGAGATTCGGTTCTTCTGGTATTCAGTTGTTGCGCTGATTATCTCAGCATCATTCTTTCTCCACACCATTATTGGCTCGATGCTTCCCGTTGAACCCGATCTTCATTTGTATGTAGGCTTGTTCTTTCTGGTCGCATTTGCTGTCATCGCGTATTTTATTGCCAACAGTGCGGTGCGTATCCTCTATCCGAAAGTGATTGAAAACCGATTGAAGCGCATCCGCAACACGCCGCGTATTTCACCTGCCGGCAATGTGATGCGTAAATTGGCTGAAGAAGAGGAATCCGTACACCTCGACCAGGCCGCTATTGATGAACAGGCCAGTGCTATCCATGCAGCAGAGTATGACGTGTGGCTGGATGAAAAGACCGGATACAAGAAGATCGAAAAGTACATGGGTTACCAACACGCCGAGAAATGCGGTGAATGTGGATTCTATACCATGAAAATTCACAGTGAGGAAATTCGCGAACAACCCACCAAGGACAAAGATGGCCTGCTGATCAAGCACTATCGCTGCAGCTATTGCAACCACCGCGAGGCCCGTGCCGTGGTGATTGCTAAATTGTCAAGCAACCAGTAACCTGAATTCCAATACTTGAACAAACGGGATTGATCAGTCAATCCCGTTTTTGTTTTGCCGTGAACCAAAGAGAACACGAAGTTGTTGAACCGAACATAACCTTAAATCAACCCCCGATGACCGCACTTGATATCTGTTTGTTCCAATGGGATGCTTACAACAAGCTTATGACCAAAGCCCTGGAAACAGTTAGCGAAGAAAATTACGCCCGCCCGGTCGTACCCGGAGGCAACTCGTCTTCCTGGCTTCTGGGCCACCTCGCCGATACGGATGATGCCTTGTTGCCTTTGCTGGGCATTGGTGAAAGAATCCATCCTGAACTTAAAACCATTTACCACCACGAGCGCGGTTCTAATCAGTCGGGGCATTTACCCAAGGCCGAATTGCTACGGCGATGGAAAGAAACGGCAGCTGCCCTTGACACGGCCTTCCGCTCCTGGTCTGAATCGGATTGGTTGAGTCGCCACACGCAGGTATCTGAAGAAGACTTTAAGAAGGCCCCGCAACGAAATCGGCTGAATGTTATGCTCAGCCGGGTTGCCCATAAGGCCAGTCACCTGGGCCAAATGGCACTGGTGAAATAGTACTTCGCGGATTTACCAGTTGGTAATACCAGCATGCTGAAGACATCCTGCAGACACTGCCAGTGACGCCGACGGAGTGGTCTCAACACCGTTGCGGTGAAGGCGTGCGGAAGGGCCTGCCAGGGTAGACGGTGTTGTAACAAATAGTTGGCGCGTTCAAAATAGAATCGTGATGCATCTTCATCATAGGGAACCTTGAAAAATTCCAGCTGTTGCTCTATGGTGTAATAATCGCGTTTCATCAGGCTATCAGTTCCAAAATGGATGCGCCGTTCGGTTGCAAAGAAGCGAGACATTTTTGGCGCCAGGTGCTGATTAAGGCTCCGATATGATTTGGTCATGCTTCCCGGCACAGACCGGTATTGGTATAACGGCTCCGGCGCATTGATGTTGGACAGCAGGAATAACTCCGAGGCCTGCAATATCCAGTCATAATCGCCAATCATGTTTTTGTGGGGGATTAGTGCATCCCTGAATCCGCCCAGTCGCTCATACACCCTGCGTCGAAATAGGATGGTGGATTTCTGAAATTCATTCTGTGCCATAAGGGCATCAGGAATCAACTCGGCGTTTTCCATCATGGTAGATATGGTAGCAACCACTTTACCCCGCGTGTTGATGATGGAATAATTAGTGCCGACGAGATCATAGTCGGGTCGGGCCCGTAAAAACTCCACTTGCTGACGTATGCGGTCTGGATGAGAGATGTCGTCCGCGTCGTGAAACGCAATGTAATCACATCGGGTATAGGCCATCATCTTGCTAACTGACTGGTAGCAGCCTAAATTGTCTTCATGGTAAAACCGCCTGATGCGCGAGTCTGTATAAGTATCCAGGATCGCACCCGATTCATCGGTTGAACCGTCATTACATATGAATACGGCCATGGGAGAATAGGTTTGGGCCAGGATGCTGTCCAGAGAAGCCCGCAGG
Source organism: Cytophagales bacterium (assembly GCA_003504855.1). Taxonomy (GTDB): domain Bacteria; phylum Bacteroidota; class Bacteroidia; order Cytophagales; family Cyclobacteriaceae; genus ELB16-189. The sequence goes on along the minus strand of DNZD01000269.1, from coordinate 3,988 downwards.
TATCGTTCTGCATTATATACTGATATGATGACCGTTACCAGCCCGTTCTCCATTTCCATAACTATGCCTGATTGACTTGTGGCACCCGCATCCATGAGACCGATGTACCCTTATTTCATAACGTACGAAAGCTATCAAGTTGATTTGACATTGTATGCATACCGCATTTGCATAACCTAAGTTCATCAGGTTTTCCAGACATGACGCGTTGAATTTTTCAGCCTGAGAGAAACACAAACCTGTCTAGGATGCCTCCAGGCAAATGCTGATCTTTAATGGATGGACTTAAAACTCACCAGGTTGCAGCACATCGGTATTCCGGTGACCAACCTCAAAAAATCAATCCTGTTTTACAAGAGCCTCGGCTTTTGTGATGTCATGACCTCCCAATTTCCTTTTGGCAATGAACAGGGTGACGTTACCATGATGAAACTGGGTGACATGATGATTGAACTGTACCAGTATCCTCCTTCCGAACGACATGCCATCGGCAAACGATCCCATGGGCATATAGACCATATCGCTTTTGACGTCGCTGATATCCACCACGCATATGCTACCCTGAAAGGGGCAGGCCACCACATGCTCGAAGAGGCCCCCGTATTTCTACCGTTCTGGAAGAACGGCTGTAAATACTTTAATATAGCTGGCCCGGATGGCGAACGGCTGGAGTTTAATCAGATACTTTCATAGCATACTACTTGTAACACTGTATGAATACCATTGGCTATTTTGAGATCCAATCTTCTCAACCATCCCGTGAAGTAGTTTTTTACCAGTCGGTCTTTGGCTGGAAATTTATTCGCGATCCCCAAATCCCTATCGTTTATTATCGTATTGAGACTTCCGGTATTTCAGGTGGCCTGTTGGAAAGACCCGTCGCAGTGCCTCCCCGGATGTCAGGTACCAATGCGTTTACCTGCTCGATCGAGGTGGCCGACTTTGATGCTACTGCTGAAAAAATTGCCATAGCGGGGGGAACGGTGGCCATGCCGAAGTTTGCCATTCCGGGACTTTGTTGGCAGGGTTATTTTTCCGATCCTGATAACAACGTATTTGGAATCTTCCAGCCCGACCCCGGTGCGCGATAAATGTGTTGCCGTCCATCCCGGTCATTAACAATCCATCCCTTCCCGGAAACTTGCTATCTGCGATGCCGTTAGTTGACAGGGCAAAGATGCCTGACCTTTCGTGAAGAAGAAGTACTTTTAACAGACCATCAATTTTCATATGAAATCAATCCAGTTCTCCTTCGCTCTGTGTGCCTTGCTGTTTATCTCGGCCCATGCCGTCGCTCAATCAGAAAAGTCCAGGCCCAAATTGATCGATCCTGCAAACATGGATGTTACCGTGAAGCCGGGCGACGACTTTCAGAAGTATGCCGGGGGTGTGTGGTTGAAGAATAACCCGGTGCCGGCGAAAGAGTCGACGTGGGGAAGCTTTACGATCCTGCGCGACTTCAACGTAAAGGCCGTGCGCGAAATCCTCAAGGAGGCCATGGCCGACAAGCAGGCTGCACCAGGCTCCGTGAAGCGCCGTGTAGGAGATTTTTATACTGCCGCCATGGATAGTCTCGCTGTAGACAAGGCAGGATTCTCACCTGTGAAGGAAGATTATGTCCGCGCTGGCTCAGTGCAAAACACCAACCAGGTCCTGGATGAAATTGTATACCTGCGTACGCAAGGTATTGCCGGTCCGCTGTTTGGATTCTTTGTGGGGCAGGACCGCAAACACCCCAACACGATGGTGGCTCAACTCAGTCAGGGGGGTACCTCCATGCCGGACCGCGACTACTACCTGAAAGAAGATGCGCGAACAAAAAAGATCCAGGCTGCCTACTTCACCTACCTCAATACCTTGTTTATGCTGGCAGGTGAAACTGAGGCTGCCGCGAAGCAACGGGCTGAATCAGTTTTCCGACTGGAAAAGAAATTGGCCGCCGCGCAAATGAGCCGTGTCGAGATGCGCGACCCTTATAAAACGTATAACAAGTTTCTCGTGACCGACTTTTCCAAAAAGACCCCCGCGGTGGATTGGTCGTCAATGCTGGTAAAACTTAGGGCCCCGGGCCAGGATAGCCTCCTGGTAAACTCACCGCGGTTTTTCTCTGTTGCCGACAGTTTACTCCAGCATGCACCCATCGCTGATTGGCAGGTGTACCTCCAGTGGAATGTGTTGCGCTCCTCCGCGCCGTACCTGAGCAAACCGTTTGTGGATGCCAACTTTGCGTACAATCAGTCGTTGAGCGGACAAAAGGTGCAGACCCCGCGTTGGCAACGGATGGCTAACCTCACTGACAATAATATTGGTGAACTGTTGGGACAACTCTATGTTGATAAACACTTTAATAAAGAAGCTAAGACCCGGATGGACGAATTGGTTGCCAACCTGGTGAAAGCCTATGAGATCCGGATCAAAAATCTGGAGTGGATGAGCGATGCCACAAAGCAGAAGGCCCTCGATAAGTTGCATGCCTTTACACCTAAAATCGGCTATCCATCCAAATGGAAAACCTACGAAGGTCTTGATATTACCCCTTCCTCTTTCTTCCAGAACCTGCGCAACGCATCCCGCTGGTCATACCAGGATATGGTAAGCCAGTTGGGCAAACCAGTAGACAAAACGCGATTTGCTATGACGCCACCTACGGTAAACGCGTACTATAACCCGGTAAACAATGAAATCGTATTCCCGGCCGGGATCCTGCAGTTCCCGTTCTTTCATCCCGAGGCTGACGATGCCTTCAACTATGGCGGAATAGGCGCTGTGATAGGTCATGAAATATCCCATGGCTTTGATGACTCGGGCAGCCAGTACGATAAAGACGGTACACTGCGCAATTGGTGGACACCCGACGACATGACGCGATTCAAGGAACGAGCCAAAAAATTACAGGAGCAGTTTGATGCCTATACCGTGCTGGACAGCCTGCACGTCAATGGTAAACTCACCATGGGCGAAAACATTGGCGACCTCGGTGGACTGAATGCGGCCTATGAAGCCTTCAAGATGACACCCCAGGGAAAGGGAAACAAAAAAATTGATGGCTTTACTCCGGACCAACGGTTCTTCCTCGCCTGGGCTCAAGTATGGCGCAGCAATACCATGCAGGAGCGGAAAGCCCAATTGATCGTTACCGACCCGCACTCACCCGATGAGTATCGCACGGTGGGCGCACCGGTGAATATGGATGCATGGTATAAAGCTTTTGACGTGAAGCCAGGAAACAAGTTATACAAGAAGCCCGAGGACCGAATCAGAATCTGGTAGTCCAGTTAACGAAGCGTATATGGCAAAAAAACCGGTCGACTGGAAAAAGGCGATGCAGCCCCTGATCAAAAAGTACAAGGGCAAGCAGCATCCGCTCAACTACCATTCTCCCTATGAGTTGCTGGTGATGGTGGTCTTGTCTGCACAGGACTCAGATCGCAATATCAATAAATTGGCCCCGGCGTTCTTTGAAGCGTTTCCGGATATGAAAGCATTATCCCGGGCCACGCCAGATTCCTTGTTTCCCCTGGTGCAGAAGATCAGAAACTTCCGGAATAAGACGAAGTGGCTTTTGGAGATGTCGGCCATCATCGGTACAGACAAGAATATCCCAAAAACCCTGGATGATTTGACAGCGTTGCCGGGGATCGGGCGGAAATCTGCCAACGTAATTATGCGTGAAATGGGTTGTGATGCGGAAGGTATCATCGTTGACCTGCATGTTGTGCGCGTGGCACCTCGTTTGGGCATCGCGCAGGGCACCGATCCTAAGAAATTGGAAAAGCAAATGATGGAACTTCTTTCGCCTAAAGACTGGGGAGAAGCAGGCATGGCGATATCGTTTCTTGGCCGGGAAACGTGCAGGCCGAAGAATCCCAAGTGTGGGGATTGTGTGATGACCGGGTTTTGCAGCTACTATTAATCTGCAGAAGCCTGATGGTTGGAAATTTTTGGCCTGTCATTTGATATGATCTGGTAATCTATGGGATCCGGATGG
>DNZD01000173.1 GCA_003504855.1 Cytophagales bacterium | reverse complement strand
GAAGTGAACGGGAATACGCATAACTGATCGATCCCACCATGCGACCCTGGGTTTTTGAAATCTGAAACTCCGCTCCATAAGCGCGGGCTTTGCCCTGTAACAACGCAGTTTCAATCTGCGGATTCAAAATGAGTGAAGCGCCATCCTTAAAGTCGAGTACGTTTTCTATGATTTTGTAATACCCTTCAATGAATGTCTCATATTTCCGGTCTTTGAAGTTCCGGAAGTAACCCAACGATACCTGATCGGCCATCTGGGGTTTGAAGTAGGGTCCACTTGGTTGCCAGATGTCTACGGGCGTCACGGCGGTAGTGTTGGTAACCAGGTGCAGGTACTGGAACACCCGGTTGTAACCAAGCTTGATGGAGGCATCCTGCGATAATTCATACCGGAGTCCAAGTCGCGGTTCCCAGTTGTAAAATGACTTTACAGTTTGGCCACTGCCATACCGCACGGTATCGATCAGGCTGAGGGTTTCTCGCGGACCACCGGGAGCATAGATATTTACATTGGCAGGACCGAGGGAATTAAATACAGAGAACCGCAGTCCGGCATCGATGTGCATGCGCTTGAACAGGTCGAATTGATCTGCAATAAACAATCCAGACTCAAGCGACTTCTGCACGTCCATCTGAACAAATTTCTTGTTTGATTCAGCCGATGATGGGCTAAATGTTCCTGGATTGAAATCGTAGTAGGTCGATTGCGCACCAAAGCCAATCTTGTGCTTTTCGCGATTGATGTGGAAATCCAGCTTGGCCGAAGGATAATTGATCTTGTAGTTCAAATTGAATCCGGCCAACGGATCTTTATCGGATACTTCATACCCATAGCTTCCGTATCCGGCCATCAGTGAGCCGCTGAATGATTTAGAGAATTCATGGTCGAGGCGAACGCTGGCCATTTTGCTGTCCCAGCTGTACGTGGAGTCTCCGGCCAGCCTGAACTGGTCATGGCTAATATAACCCGAGGCAGTCAGCTTGGTGCGTTCACTAAAGAGGTGAGTAACCTTGGCGGTAGCGTCATAGAAAGAAACGCTGCTCTTGTTCAGGTTAACATAGTTGCTCTTGATGGTATTGATCAGGTAATCCGAATAGGTGGTCCGTGCAGATACAGCAATGGATGTTTTATCCTTGACAATCGGTCCATTCACCATCAGGTTGCTGGAAATCATCCCGATACCGCCACTGGCGCCCCATTTTTCATAGCTTCCTTCTTTTGACCGGATGTCCAATACCGAAGAAACCCGTCCGCCAAATTCGGCAGGGATACCCCCGCGATAGAAGGTAACATCGCGTATGGCTTCTGAGTTAAACGACGAAAAGAAGCCAAACACGTGAGAACTGTTGAATACGGGCAAACCATCATACAGAATAAGATTCTGATCTACGCCACCACCGCGCACGTTGAAGCCGGAAGCAGCTTCTCCTACGGTGGTTACACCAGGCAGCACCTGAATCTGTTTGATGAGGTCGACCTCACCAAGCAGGGCCGGGGCTCGCTTCACTTCTTTCATGCTGATCTGCGTCTGGCCGATACCGCTGGTTGTAATTTCCCGCGCCGACCGGTCCTGAATAACTACTTCGTCAAGTACGGTGGGCGTTTCTTCCATTTCGATCTTTACCGAACCGTCGGCATAGATTTCAAGGTCGATCACCCGTTCTTCGAAATTCACATAGTTGAAATTGATCACGTGCGATCCAACCGGCAAACGCAATTCAAATTTACCCTCAACGTTGGTGACTCCGCCCACCTGAATATCACTGGCCACTACGCTGGCGCCTACTAGCGGGTCGCGGGATTTGGAGTCGGTAATAATTCCTGAAAAGGTGACTTTTTGCCTGGGATTGGTGTTGGCCTTAGTGCCAAAAACCATCTTTTCGATTTTCTTCTGGCTACGGACGGCCGCATTTATTATGGTATTGCGTTGCAGGGCCTGCGCCGGATCCTTGACCAGCACAATGGTGTTGGGATTGACTTCTATATAATTAATGTCTGAGCCAAGGAACAGGTCGTACAGGACTTCGCGCAAGGTCATTCCTGCAGATCCATCCTTAACGGCGAGGTTAGAAATCCAGTCTTCGATGAAGTAAAAGCGGACTGGATGTGTCTTTTCCAGTTCCTGCAGATATAAATCCAGGCGCTTGCCCTTTTCGGAACCATCAAGCTTAAGGTCGAGCACCGATTGGGAGAACGCTGTAGTCCCAATGAATAAGCAGAATAAGAATAGAAGCCTTCTCAAGTCAGGTGGGGTAACGATGAATAAGGATATACCGAATATTGGTTGATATCGGAAAAACCGATTTTCCGAAAAATAGAACAGTTTTGATTCAGTTGAAAGGCCTGCATCAAAAAGCCTTTCAAAGGAATCAAGCGATGGAATGGGCAGTCGTTTCAACCAGTTGCCAGCCTTCCTGTACATCAGCCAAGGTTAATCGCTCGCTTCCGCCCACAAAGCGCAAGGTGTATTGGTTGTTGAGTTTGGTCTGGGTCAGGAGAACCTTGCCGCTGTCGTTCAGGGTTTGGAGCAGCCGCATGTTGATTTCGTCCAGTTTCTTTTCATCGGTTACGCCTTTGGGATGATACCGGAAACAGACCAGGTTGAGCGGTACCGGTGCGAGGCGTTCGAAATCGGGCAGACTGTCCACTTTGTCTTTCAGCCACTGACCGAAGCGGATGTGCTCCCGTATCTTTTCGCGGAGGCCTTCAGCGCCAAAACTGCGCATGACGAACCAGAGTTTCAGTGCCCGGAACCGCCGCCCGAGGGGCACGCCCCAATCGCGGTAATTGTTAACAAGATGGTCTTCGGGTGTCTTCAGGTATTCGGGCAGGATACTGAAAGTGTTGGTCAGCGCCCGTTTGTCGCGTACATAATACGCTGAGCAATCAAAGTTGGTGAACATCCATTTATGGGGATTCAACACAAAGCTATCCACCCCCTCAACCCCTTTGCTCATCCACCGCATTTCGGGCAGGAGTAGCGCTGTGCCTGCGTACGAAGCATCGACGTGGTGCCAGCAACCAAATTGCTTGCAGATCGCATCAATCGCATGTACCGGGTCAATGGCTGTTGAACTCGTAGAACCGATGGTGGACACAACGCAGAGTGGATGATAACCCAGCGCTACATCTTTCTCCATGGCTGCGCGAAGGGCATCTGGTTTCATGGCAAAATCAGCATCCACATCAACCTTCACCAGGTTGTCAAGGCCAATGCCCGCGATGCGCACATCTTTGTCTACCGAAGAATGTGCATGCGTTGAAGTATACACACGGTAACGTTGGTTGGTAAATCCCTTTTGATTGATTTCGTAGTTCGCATGTTTTTCACGGGCAGTCAGCAGAGCCACCAGGGTAGCTGAAGATGAGCTGTCCTGAATCACGCCAACAAATTCTTTGGGCAAGCCAAGCAGGTCACGCAACCACTCCATCATTCTTTCTTCCACTTCTTCGGCTGCCGGTGATGTAAGCCAGATCATACACTGTGCACCCAGGGTGGCGCTCAACATTTCGGCAAGCACCGAAGGCGCACTGGCCCCAGTAGGGAAGTAGGCAAAGAAGCGGGGGTGCTGCCAATGGGTCATTCCCGGCATCACGATTTCATTGAAGTCCTTAAACACCTGATCAAAAGACTCGGGTTTTTCCGGGGCTGCTGCTGGAAGTTGTTTCTTGATGTCGCCGGGGCGCATGGCTGGCTTCACCGGGTATTGCTGGGTGCCTTCCATGTAATCCGCCATCCAATCCACCAACTGGTGGGCGGCTTTTCGAAATTCGCTGGTTTCCATGCCCCAAGAAAATCAAATATTTTCTATTCGCGGAAACAAATGGGTTGGAGGTCGTGATGCGATTGTGTACTTTAAGTGTCATTTATACATTTATTCCCCTTTCCTTATGCGCAAACTCATTCTCCTGATGTTGTGGCTGGTGACGGTCACTGTTCAGGCACAACCCCTGAAGGCCCGCGTAAAAATTGATGCCGAACGCAAGATTGGTACCATCGACAAGAACCTGTACGGAAACTTTACGGAGCACCTGGGTCGCTGTATTTATGGTGGCATCTATGAGCCGACTTCCCCCGAAGCCAATGGCGAGGGATTCAGAAAAGATGTCATCACCGCTACCCGTGACCTCGGTGTATCGGTAGTGCGGTGGCCCGGTGGCAATTTTGTTTCCGGCTATCACTGGCAGGACGGCATCGGTCCGAAAGCAGACCGCCCTAAACGCAAAGACCTGGCGTGGGGAGATGTCGAGCCCAACACCGTAGGTACCGATGAGTTCCTTCGGTTTGCTCAATCAGCCGGCGTTGAACCTTACCTGTGTGTAAACATGGGCACCGGTACCCTGGATGAAGCGCGCAACTGGGTAGAATATTGCAACGCACCCACCGGTCTTTATTATTCAGACCTCCGCGCACGCAATGGCCACCCGGCACCCTACAAGGTAAAGTACTGGGGACTGGGCAATGAGATGGATGGCGAATGGCAGATCGGTCACAAGAACGCCGAAGACTACAGCAAGTTTGCCCTGGAGGCCGCTAAGATGATGAAATGGGCCGACGACAGTATCAAACTGATCGCCTCCGGGTCCAGCAACTATGTGCGCGACTGGGCGGAATGGGACCGCACGGTGCTCAACGCCATGCATGAGTATATCGACTATATATCGCTGCACCACTATGCCAACAACCACGACAAGAACCACAACAAGTTCATGGCGGCGACCGTGCCCGTGGAAAACTCCATCAGGATCACCGAAGGCATCATCAATGAAGTGCGCAGTAAGTACAAAATGAAGAAGCCGATCTACATTGCCTTCGATGAATATAATGTATGGTACAGGGCGTGGAATGATCAAAAGCTGGAAGAACATTACAACATGCAGGATGCGCTGGTGGTTGCCCTTTACTTAAATGTATTTGTCCGTAATGCGCATATCGTGAAGATGGCCAACATGGCTCAGTTGGTGAATGTTATTGCGCCCATGATGATCACTGGCGGTAAGCTCTGGCGCCAACCGATCTATTTTCCGCTGCAATTGTTTGCACAGAACTGCCAGGGTCAGTCGCTCCAGACGTATGTACAATGCGACACCTATGATGTGGATAACCTCAAGCGCGTGCCTTACCTCGATGTGACTTCGGTGTACAACGATAAGACACAAGAATTGATCATCAACGTCGTCAACCGTCATGAAACCAAATCCATAGAGACCGCCCTTTCGAATCAGTACGGCAAGCTGGCCGGAAAAATGCAGGTGATGGAAGTCAATTCAACCAACCTGATGGATGAGAACAACGAGCAGGAACAAAAGGTAAAGTCCACCAGCCGTGAAATGAGTGTGGGTGGCGATACATTTACATATACCTTTCCTGCTCATTCCTTTACACAACTGAAAGTCAACATTAAACTATAATCTCCATGCGGAAACTCATTTTATTACTCCTCCTGCCGGTTATCGGGGTCAATGCACAGGCACCCACACGCAAACTGGAGCCGGTCAACTTCTCCCAGGTAAACATCACCGATGCCTTCTGGAAGCCCACGATGGAGAAGGTGGCCACCACCACGTTGCAAGCCTGCATCTACCAAACGGAAGTAAAGACCCCTCGCATCCGCAACTTTGAAAAAGTGGCGCGCAATAAAAACGAAAAGCACGAGGGTATCTTTTACGATGACTCTGATGTGTACAAGGCGCTGGAGGCGATTGCCTACTCATTAAAGACTCATCCCGATCCGGGCATTGAAGCGAAAGCGGATGAGTGGATTGATAAGATCGCCGCAGCGCAGTTGCCGGATGGTTATATCGGCACCTATTATACCCTCGGCCGGCTCAATGAGCGTTGGTCCGACATGAGTATGCACGAAGACTACAACGGTGGACATTTGCTTGAAGCAGCGGTGGCATATTACAACGCTACCGGAAAGCGAAAGCTGCTCGATGTGGCGATCAAATTTGCAGACCACTTTGATTCACAGTTTGGACCTGGCCGCAAACACTGGGTGACGGGCCATCAGGAACTCGAACTGGCACTCGTGAAACTGTATCGGGTGACACACAACAAGAAATATCTCGATATGGCCCATTGGCTGCTCGAAGAACGCGGCCATAAGTATGCCAAAGGCTACACGTGGACGGATTGGAAGGATACAGCTTATGCGCAGGATGTGGTGCCGGTGCGTGATCAAAAGGAAATAACGGGCCATGCAGTCCGTGCTATGTATATGTATACCGGCGCCGCTGATGTGGCAGCCCTTACCGGTGATGCTGGTTACATGAAAGCCATGAACACCGTTTGGGAGGATGTGGTATTCCGCAATATGTACATCACCGGGGGTATTGGCTCTTCGGGCAACAACGAAGGCTTTAGCAATGACTTTGACTTGCCCAATGAACAAGCCTACTGCGAGACCTGCGCCTCGGTAGGTATGGTGTTTTGGAATCAGCGCATGAACCTACTCACCGGCGACAGCAAGTTCATTGATGTACTGGAGCGTAGTCTGTACAATGGTGCCAGGGATGGCCTTTCTTTATCGGGTGATCATTTCTTCTATGGCAATCCGTTGGCGTCGAATGGCCGTCATTTCCGGAGGGAATGGTTTGGTACGGCTTGTTGTCCTGCCAATATCGCACGGCTGGTAGCCTCATTGGGTGATTATGTATACGGAGCATCTGATGCCGGTCTCTGGGTCAACCTCTTTGTAGCCAGCAACACCACGGTAAAGTTCGGCAAGGTGGATGTGCCTGTGGCAATGGAAAGTAATTATCCCTGGGAAGGCAATGTATCAGTGACGGTAAATCCCAAATCAGCGGTAGCGTTTTCCATGAATGTCCGCATCCCGGGTTGGGCGAGGGGTGAAGTGGCGCCTGGCGAACTCTACTCCTTTGAGGATAAGTCAACAGCAAATTTTGTGATTACGGTGAATGGAAAGCCTGCCGCCTTCACCATGAACCAGGGTTATGCAACGATCAACCGCACCTGGAAGAAGGGGGATAAAGTTGAGTTGGTATTGCCGATGGAGGTGCGCCGGATCGTTTCCCGGCCGGAACTAAAGCAGGATGTTGAGCGCGTGGCGCTGCAACGCGGTCCGCTGGTTTACTGTGTCGAAGGTGCTGACAACAATGGCAAGGCATGGGATCTTATTCTTCCGGATGGGGCAGCGTTCAAGACTGCTTTTCAAAAGGATCTGCTGGAAGGCGTGACGACAATTCAGTTTCAGGCTCCTACCGTGCAGATCAGCGGCGATGGACAAACCGTGACCACCGAAGTCAAGACCATTACCGCCATTCCTTACTATGCATGGTGCAACCGTGGGCAGAACCCCATGCAGGTGTGGCTGCCTCGTAAAATCAAGGACATTAAAATCAATAACTAATTTCTTATGCGACTGCTGACTGCAATATCACTGTCCATCGGACTGGTGTATGGATTTTCGGCTATGGCCCAATCTTACCTTCCCGAAAAGAACAATGCCAAAATCAAGGTAAAGCCCAGTGTTGATGTGCAAACCTATGCCTTCAACCTGGCTGATGTGCGTTTGCTCGAAGGCAGTCCGTTTAAGAATGCCATGGATCGCGATGCGGCGTATTTGCTGACCATCGAACCCGACCGGCTCTTGCACCGGTTTTACAGCAATGCTGGACTGAAGCCCAAAGCCGAGGTGTATGGTGGTTGGGAAAGCGATGGACTTTCGGGCCATACGCTGGGCCATTATTTATCAGCTTGCGCGATGATGTATGCAAGTACCGGGGATATCCGGTTTAAGGAACGTACCGATTATATCGTGTCTGAGTTGGCTATCTGTCAGCAGGCGAGGAAGACTGGTTACGTAGGTGCCATTCCCAAAGAAGATTCTGTGTTCTGGAAATTGCAACATGGCATCATTAAATCATCCGGCTTTGACCTTAATGGTAGCTGGTCGCCGTGGTACACCGTGCACAAGATCATGGCCGGTCTTACGGATGCTTACCTCCTTACCGACAATACACAGGCGCTGACGATTGTGACCAAAATGGCAGACTGGACAGGCGTTATCCTTAAAGACCTGAATGAAGACCAACTGGAACAAATGCGCAAGTGTGAGTATGGTGGCATGAACGATATTCTGGTGCACCTGTATGAGCTCACCGGTACAAAGACCTATCTGGATTTGTCGTACAAATTCCATGACAAGTTTATCCTCGAGCAATTGTCTCACCGGGTGGACGCCTTGCAGGGAAAACATTCCAATACCAATGTGCCCAAGGCCATTGGTTGTGCCCGCCGCTATGAACACACCGGTGCTGAGAGTGATAAAGTAATCGCTTCATTTTTCTGGGATACCATTGTTAAGCATTATACCTATGCCATCGGTGGTAACAGCAACTACGAGTATCTCGGTGAGCCGGACAAGCTGAGTGACAAACTGAGCGACAATACCTGTGAGACGTGCAATACCTACAACATGCTCAAGCTGACGCGCTATTTGTTTTCGTGGAAGCCGGCTGATGAATATGCCGATTACTATGAGCGCGCCCTGTACAATCATATTCTTGCATCGCAAAATCCCCAAACGGGCATGATGTGCTACTTTGTGCCTTTGCGGATGGGGACCAAGAAGGAATTCAGTGACCCCTTCAACACCTTTACCTGCTGTGTGGGCAGTGGGATGGAGAACCACTCCAAGTACACGGAATCCATTTACCTCGAAGGAAAAGATGGGAGTCTGTATGTGAACTTGTTTATTCCTTCCGAGTTAAACTGGCGTTCAAACAACATCACCATTCGTCAGGAAACGAAATTCCCGGAATCCAACCAGGTTTCATTTACCGTGAAGGCTGCAACGCCAAAGACCATGAAGTTGCGTATCCGTCAACCCAATTGGTCGGCCCCCGCTGTCATTACGGTCAACAACCAGCCCGGTACAGCCAAACAGGATGAAGCAGGTTATTGGGTAATCAACCGAATGTGGGGCGTAGATGATAAGGTGCAGGTGACGTTTTCTATGGACCTGCATACAGAAGGTATGCCCGACAATGCCAATCGCATCGCATTGCTGTACGGCCCCGTGGTCATGGCAGGCCAGCTGGGAAACACCATGCCCGATCCGATTTTTGGAACGACCGTGCTACTCACCGATAACCACCAGGTGAAGGACTGGATCAAACCAGTGCCCAACGAACCACTTTCATTTCAAACCAACAATGTGGCGCGCCCCAATGATGTGAAGTTGATACCCTTCTACAAGACCTACGACCAATACTTCAATGTGTATTGGGACTATTTCACACCGGCTGAGTGGACCAACCGTCAGGCCGCGTATGAAGCAGAGAAAAAGCGACAGTACGACATTGAGCAGCGTACCATCGATATTATCCGCATCGGTGAGATGCAACCAGAGCGAGATCACAACCTGAAGGCCAGCGAGAAGTCCTATGTGAGCGATGCCTTGGGCAGGATGGGACGTGAAGTACGCAGCGGCGGGTTCTTCTCGTTCGACATGAAGGTGCAGTCGGGTGTGGCTTCAAACCTGTTGTGTTCCTATATCGGTGATGATACCAAGCGAGGTTTTGATTTGTTGGTGAATGATGTAAAGATCGCTACCCAGGAACTCAACGGTGGCACCACTGGTCGCTTCTTTGATGTGGAGTATCCCATACCAGATCAACTGTTAAAGGACAAGACAACGGTGGTGGTGCGTGTGCAGGCCCATGTTGGCAAGACGGCAGGAAGGGTATTCGGCTGCCGCATCGTTAAGCGCTGATCCGGGTTTGATATTTTACTTTCATCATTTATCATTTTGCATTCGTAATGTCCGGCCCTCGCTATCCTCATCAACTTCGTGCCCTCGTGGCTGTTGATTGCATCATCTTCGGCTTTGATGGCAAGGAGTTGAAGCTGCTGTTGATTCACCGCGGCTTTGAGCCGGAGCGCGGCAAGTGGAGCCTCATGGGTGGATTTGTTCAGTCGAAAGAAAGCCTTGAAGACGCTGCAGCCCGCATTCTGAAACAGCTTACCGGATTGAGTGGTGTGTACATGGAGCAACTGCGTGCCTTTGGTGATCCGGAGCGGGATCCCGTGGAGCGCACGATCTCGGTGGCATTCTATGCACTCATTGACATTTACCAGTATGAGCAACAACTGAGTGGCGATTATAAGCCCGAGTGGTTTTCGCTCAAGAAGATTCCGAGCCTCATCTTTGACCATGAAGCCATGGTAGAAGCGGCGAAGGCTACCTTGCGCAAGAAAGCAGCCATTCAACCTGTTTTATTTGAATTGTTGCCCGAGCGGTTCACCCTTCCCGTGGTGCAGCAGTTGTATGAAAGTGTCTACGAAAAGGAATTTGACAAGCGCAATTTTAGTCGCAAGGTGTTATCCAGCGGACTTTTGGTGCGCACCGACGATAAAGAAAAAAGCAATTCAAAGAAGGGGGCTTACTACCACCGCCTGAACAAGCGAAAGTATCGCTACCAGACATTCCTGAACATTAACCCTGCATAGCAGATATGAAAGAGAATTATGTGATTGGCGTGGACTTCGGTACTGATTCGGTGCGGGCGCTCATCGTGGACGCTGCGAACGGCCAGGAAGTGGCAAGCGCCGTCGTGCGTTATCCGCGTTGGAGCGAAGGTCTGTTTTGCGATCCTGTTCAATCTCAATTCAGACAACACCCTGCCGACTATGTGGAAGGTCTTGAGCAGTCAATCCGGTCAGCGCTGAAGCAAGCAGGTGTCACTGTACAACAAAACATCCGCGCCATCGCTGTAGACACAACGGGGTCTTCCCCGGTTGCGGTAGATAAAACCGGTACTCCGCTTAGCCTGTTGCCTGGCTTTGAAAAAAATCCCCACGCCATGTTTGTGCTGTGGAAGGACCACACGGCCGTTAAAGAAGCCGCCGAGATCAACAGCCACGCGACGAAGTTCAAAACCAACTACCTGCAGTTTGTAGGTGGCATTTACTCTTCAGAATGGTTCTGGGCGAAATTACTTCACACACTACGAGCGGATGAGTCCGTGCGCAAGGCCTGCTACTCGTGGGTCGAGCACTGCGACTGGATACCATTTCTCCTCACCAGAGGAACCGATGTGCTTCAGCTGCGTCGGGGGGTATGTTCAGCCGGCCACAAGGCGCTCTGGGCAAAAGAGTTCGGGGGATTACCACCGGATGAATTTTTTAGTTCGCTGGATCCGCTGCTCAAGGGATTCACGTCGCGTTTATTTTCTGAAACATTCACCTCAGATAAGCCTGCCGGAAAACTGAGCAGTGCCTGGGCGGAGCGACTGGGACTGTCCACGGAGGTGATTGTTGGTGTTGGTGCATTTGATGCACACATGGGGGCGGTAGGTGGACAAATCGAACCGTACCACCTCAGTAAAGTCATGGGTACTTCCACCTGCGATATGCTCGTCGCGCCGATTGCTGAAATAAAAGATACGTTGGTTCATGGCATCTGCGGACAGGTGAATGGATCAATCATTCCGGGCATGATGGGGTTGGAGGCAGGTCAATCTGCTTTTGGCGATACCTATGCCTGGTTTCAAAAATTACTGCAGTGGCCCATGGAAACGTTGCTTCAGCAAAATACCT
>DNZD01000307.1 GCA_003504855.1 Cytophagales bacterium | reverse complement strand
CCTCAGTGGATTTTCATGACCTGGTACCCACGGCAGGATGGCCGGCGAGTGATATGGCCTTCAGCGCCGGCTTGAACGGCGTACCCCATGTGCCTGCAATTCCCACAGGTAGATTGACTGCAAGCACTGCCGATCAGGTTGCGGGATACCTTAACAAGATAAAGGAAACGGAAGCTGCGCCCTTTGATGCGCTGTGGAGAAAGAACCTGTTGCACCTCAGCGGAGGGATTCATGAAGGCGAACCGGCCGTTTTTCGTTCGTATACCGATGGTTTCAAATCAATAGCCGAGGGATTCTATCTGGGCGGAAAAGTTGAAACCATCGGCAAGCAAAGCCTGAATGTTGAACTGGTCAATGTCAAGGACCAGGTTAATCGGGGACTCAACCTGATTACCTTTTTTGGTCACTCAGGTCCCGGCACCATTGACATTGATATCGGCAATGTGAGTGACCCGAAGTTAGGTTATAATAACAAAGGCAAGTACCCGGGCTTTCTGATCAATGGATGTAATGCAGGTCAGTTCTTTTCTAACCGAACTTCATTTGGCGAGGACTGGATGCTTACATCGGGTAAAGGTGCAAGGCTGTTTATTGCGCATAGTTCCTTCGGCTTCACAACAACCCTTAAACAATATTCTGATATTTTTTATTCAGTGGCCTATGGTGATTCCACCTTCCTGCACCGCGGCATCGGCGAAGTACAGCAGGAGGTCGCGATCAGATATCTCTCATCTGGCGTTGATTTGCAATCCGTTTCGCAAGTGCAGCAAATGGTGCTGCTAGGTGATCCAGCTGTGTCTTTGTTTGGTGCATCGGCGCCGGATTACGAAATCAATGCGGGAACCGTGTCCGTTCAAAGCCTCGACAGCAAGCCGGTCAATGCATTGTCGAAGTCATTTGCTATTAACTTCACGGTCCGGAACTTTGGACGTGCGCAACAAACACCGTTGACGGTGCGCATCACGCGGACCCTTAGCGACAATACAACCATTGTGAAGGACACCACCTATGCACCTGTCATGTATCAGGATGTATTGCAATATGTGGTGCACCGCGGCAGGACTGATAAAGAGTTCGGACAAAATGCCTTTACCATTGAATTGGACCCGGCACACACAGTTCCCGAACTCAATGAGACCAACAACAAGGCTACCATTGGCTTTTTTATTCCGACCAATGGCACGCGCAATATCTTTCCGGTGAATTACGCGGTACTTAACAAGTCTGCAGTAGACCTGATGTTTCAGCATACCGATCTCATGTCAGCCTCAAGGTCTTTTCAGGTTGAGGTAGATACCGCAGCCACTTTCGACAGTCCTTATTTGAAGCGGCAGGTGGCGACCGGAAAGGTGCTGGCGCGTTTATCGATCAGTCTGCTGTCGAGTGATTCAACCACTTATTTCTGGCGCACGCGATTGGCCAATCCCTTATCAGGAGAAAGCACCAGTTGGACGGTCAGTACCTTTTCCTATATCAAACAAGGAGCAGAAGGTTGGGCCCAGTTGTCTTTCGCCCAAACGGCCGACAATGCGCTTACCGGTTTGACACGGAACGAGGGGATACGCAGGCTTGTTTTTCCACAAACAACTTCGTCGCTGGATATCACCACGTTTGGTTCTGCGAATGGCAATCCATTTACCAGCGTTTCGCTCAAGCTCAATGGCGATGAACTGAATATTGCAACGCAGGAGCAACCATGCAGAAACAACTCCCTGAACCTGATCGCATTTGATAAATTCTCTTCGGCACCCTACGCAGGAATTAATTTTGAGAGTTTCTTCGATCCGCGCGCATGCGGCCGGGCACCGCAGGTGATTAATAACTTTTTGTCGAATGAACTTGAAACTGGCAGCAATGATCTGCTGACGTGGATAAGCCAGGTGAAGGCGGGTGACTCGGTGCTTTTGTATTCGATGGGCGATGCCGGCTATGCCTCGTGGTCAACGAATGTGAAGACGGCCCTCACCCAGCTTGGTATTGGTGCGGGGCAGTTGTCCACGCTTTCACCCGGTGAGCCGTTTATTATTTTTGGCATGAAAGGGGCACCGGCCAATGCCGCGAAGGTAGTCCGGCCAACGACCTCACCGGTCAATGCGCAATCGCTTTCTGCAAGCCGCACCATTACGGGCCGGGGGGCTTCCGGGTCTATGGCCACGGTGACCATCGGTCCGGCTCAAGCCTGGAGTCAGCTAACCCAGCACTTTAAAGATGTTGGTCCATCGGACCAATTCTCCGTTTCGGTGGAGGGGTTGGATATCAATGGTAACGCCACGCCTTTGAAAACAGCCGTTGGCGGTAGTACCCTCCTGACAGACATTAGTGCCGTCACATATCCATACCTGCGCTTGAAACTTTCTTCTGCAGACTCTATCGACTTGTCACCGGTTCGTTTGCGACATTGGTTGGTTTCGTACACTCCAATGGCAGAAGGGATGTTGACCTACCATGGAACAAGATCCGGGGAAGTGTTGCAGGAAGGGCAGCCCTGGTCGGCGACCTATGGCTTTGCAAATCTTTCGGCGATCAACTTTACGGATTCCATCACGGTTTCGGTGGACATATTTTCCTCCGATGCAGGTAACCGGGAAGTGAATCGGTTCCGGATCAAGGCTCCGGCTCCTTCCGACACCACACACTTTATCGTTCGAACATCCACCCTGGGTAAGGCCGGGAGCAACGATGTAACCGTATTTGCGAACCCCCGCATACTTCCGGAACCAGGATACGACAATAACGTCTTGTCGCTGCAGTATCGCCTCCAGGTGAACCGGGACCAGACACCACCGGTACTGGACGTTACGATCGATGGGCGAACTATATTGAACGGCGACGTGGTTTCTTCTTCCCCACGCATGCTTATTCGCGTTCGCGACGCCAACCCTTTCCGATTGAAAACGGATACGCTCGGTATAGACCTTTTTATGCAATACCCTTGTACCCGGAACTGCGTGTACCGCCGCATTGTCTTTTCAGACAAAGCCCATGTGCAGTGGCACCCGGCTACGGCGTCATCAGATTTTTCGGTAGAGATTAATCCAACAGACCTGCAACCAGGCACGTACCGGCTTTCAGCACAGGCCGTTGATGGCAGTGGCAACAGCAGTGGACCTTTGCCGTATGAAGTTTCCTTTGTGGTGGAAGATACCCATGGGTTTGCCGTGAAATCAGTTTATCCCAACCCGGCATCAGATTTATTCCGGTTTACCGTTGAACTGCAGTCCCTTACTGATCCATCCGATTACTCGTTGCAACTGTTCTCTGCAACTGGCAGTCTGGTGCGTGATCTTTCAGCGTCGGATCTACCGGTTCTTCATCCAGGAACGAATACCATTGTGCTCCCGGCCACCGACGCATTTGGAAATCCGTTGTTTGAAGGAGTATACGTTTATCGGCTTACAGTAAACCTTCCGGGTCAGGTACGGGTAAGAACCGGACGATTGGTGGTGCAACGCTAATCGGCGAGGGTTCCCAATTTCTTCCTGACGACCAGCAACCATGCTGCGGCAATTGCCGTGTGCAGGGTAATCAGCAGTGGAGTGCCCAATATCCAGGGTTCACTCATGAACCCTGACTTCAGCAGTGAGTTGAGTCCGATCAGGGTGTACACCAGCAAGAACGCTAAAGGCACGGTCATAAACCCCAGGATATAGAGCCAGGACCGACGGTTACTGACGGCCATTTATGCTTTATAGATCGGAGGCACGCCAACGATCAGCAGCAGCGCACTACCAATCCAAATTTGTGATGACCTGTCAAGAGACGGAAGCAAGCTTCTCAGCACCACCATTTCATCGCCACCGCCCATCATCACGGTGGTGATTCTACCGAACGGGATATTGGCAAAGATCAATGAGAATGCGATTGACTTGCGGACTGGATCTGTCGAGCGGAGTCCCAGGATACCCAGATACATGATCACAAAAGAAAACAGCGGTCCGGTAAGAGTGGCTACCCAGGCGTGGGGTTGTGTTGACTCACAACCATCACACAGGTTCCAGACATTAAAGTCCCTGGGTCCCCAGCATCCGCACAACCACCGACCAACGGTGATGTGTGCTAATTCGTGCAGTTCCATCATGACGATGAGGAGCAGCAGAAAACTAACGGTGTAAGCGGGTGTGATGCGAATTCTCATCGGCGCACATGTTGTGAAACCTCGCTGCCCGTCCATTCAATACTATAGATGTTGTGGTCACCCAGTTCTTCGCCGAGATGTACCTGACCGGTCTGAACGAAACCGTAGGTGCCGGCATCCAGGGCAAGGGAGGCAGCGAACGTTTCGCTGGCGCAAATGCTTCCGGCGATGGTCAGGTCGTAGATCTTGTTCAATAACGTCGCGTGATCACCCGTCATCATCTTTTTTCCATTTACATGTTGGATGGTAACGGGACCCGCATGTAATCCAATCCGGTATCCGGACTGCTTGCTACGCTGATGAATGAGCTGTACGAGGTCTTTGGCGAAACGAATGGCCCGATGCGATGACGTAAAACCAGCGCGAACCCGGTCAGGTTCAAGTTCCAGTGCAATTAATTCTTGCAAAGTTTCTTCCTGCATTTTACCGGCGGCATGGGTTACTTCCAGCATAATGGGACCACTGAACGAAAGGGTAACCATATAGGCCACAAACCGATTGGGTTGTCCGCCGGGAACGGTTTCCGCAGGTGCGGATTCCTTTTGGGCAGGAGCAAGTGGCAACCATTTGGATGGATCGATGTGATGGGTGTGTTTAGGAAAGGGCCAAAGCTTCAGCAGATCTCGCGTACCTCCTTCTTTGAGGGTGCGGTCCCGTTCAGACAGGATGGTCACCAGGTGAGGTTCAGCGTGCAAGAGTTTTCCCCGCAAAGTGGCCAGTCCGAAAAGTATTCTGCCGTGAAATGAAAAGAGCTCGTCATTACCGAGGTATCCTTCGCGGGTGAGGAAGTGAACGGAATGGTGGTCGGCCAATTGATGGAAGCGCTGAACCCAGCTTTCACCTGCAAAGCGGACGCTCGTCTCGATGAAATCCGTCTGGCGGAACGGAACGTAGAGATTGATTTCTCCCCCGGATGCAAGAACAGCCTCAGCAAACATTATATCACTTCCACAGGCAAGGGACGTATATCCGATTTTGATATTGGAGGCCTTGATAACAGCGTTGAGTTCCTCCTGTACTTTGCCTTCAACCGATGCGGGAAAGCGCGGGACAGCACGGGTAGGGCTGTCGATCATATGTCCGACCAGCACAGCAACCGTAGGGGGGCTGTATAGTTTCAGGATTTCGGCTGGCACCAGCAGATAGTGGTTCAGCATCCACAACTGATTATAAACAATGTTGAGCTTGCCCCAATCGGGGCCGGCCAGCTGGTGCGCCTGATAATACAAAGAGACCGCTTGGCGTGGATCTTTGTTGAGTAACACGGCTTCTGCCTTTGTCACCAGTTCCCAGAAGTCAGCGGGTTGTTCCGGGAGCAGCGCAATTACTTCCTGGGCCAGTTCACGGCCTCGTTGAAATTTGCCGGCGATCGCTGACATCGTGGCTGCATTGATGCCTGTGTAATAATTTCTTGTGATTGTAAAATTGTTCTGATAGGCATCGCGCGAAAGAATGGCAAAAGATTGTTGGCGCGTTTGTCTGAACAATTCTTTATAGATGCCACCCATGATACCGGCCGTCTCCGCATCTTCGGGATGTTCGTGGTAGATGGGTTCAAAAAATTCAACTGCGGCTTGTGGGGTACCGGATTTGGAAAGTGCCAATGCATGCAATTGCTTTATCCTGAGTTCCGAAGAATTCGCTGATTGCCGGGTGGTCAGGGTACGCGCTTCCAGGTAGCGCCCTTGATTCAACAAGTTGTTAATATGTTCTGTGGGATTCAGGCTGCAGTCAGACAGAAACAAATATAATCCATAACTTTCTTACTGTTAACCTCCTTGTATGAAAACACTATTTATTGCTGCAATGCTCATCAGCGTCAGGTTGTGCGCCCAGGATGGCGGATTCAATGGATTGAGTACCAACATGGGCAATCTCTTCCGGTTATCGGATGCAAAATCCAGATCCATCAGTGCCGAGAACCCGACGGGTGAAAAGGGCAAAGGAGGAATGGATAAGGAAGGAGTGGCGTCCCGCAATGCGAAGGACCTAGGTCAGGGCTGGAAGGTGAGCCCCTACATATGGATTGAGCCGGGCAAGACGGCCGTGCTTGCAGACATTACCGGACCTGGCGCTGTGCAACACATCTGGCTTACACCAACAGGGCATTGGCGGTTTTCCATTTTGCGGATTTATTGGGATGATGAACCGACACCGTCAGTGGAGGCCCCGCTGGGGGACTTCTTTGGCATGGGATGGGAGCAATATGCCCATCTCAATTCACTGGCCATATGTGTGAATCCGGGTAGCGCATTTAATAGTTATTGGGTAATGCCGTTCCGGAAGAAATGCAGGATCACCCTCGAAAACCTCGATCACGAAAAGGTGCGGATGTTCTATCAGGTGGATTACACGCTGACCAAGGTTCCTGATGATGCGGCCTATTTCCATGCACAGTTCCGCCGTACCAATCCGGTGAAGTACAAGGATGTGTATACCCTGGTCGATAACATCAAAGGCAAAGGGCAATATGTGGGTACTTACATGGCCTGGGGTGTGCACAATAATGGCTGGTGGGGTGAAGGGGAGATTAAGTTCTTCATGGATGGTGATAAAGAATATCCCACCATCAATGGCACGGGCACAGAAGATTACTTCTGCGGCAGTTATGATTTTGACACAAACAAAAAGAATAGTGCCGGGGTGGAGGAATCACACTACACCGAATTCTGTACGCCGTATGCCGGCCTTCATCAGGTAATCCGCGGTGATGGACATTATCAGGTGATGCAGCGCTTTGGGATGTATCGCTGGCATATCACGGACCCGATCCGGTTTGATTCGGACCTCAAAGTGACCATTCAGGATCTGGGGTGGCGTTATGATGGAAGATACCTTCCGCAACAATCAGATATTGCAAGCGTGGTATATTGGTATCAGACCGAGCCGCATGCTCCGTTTCCGAAATTGCCGGCGAAAGATGAGTTGGAGGTGAACTAAGACCGGGAATTTGAAGATTTGAAGATTTGAAAATTTGAATGATTTGAAGATGGCGAGAACTAAAGCCTGTAATTTAAAATTGGAAGATTTGAAAATTTGAAGTGGCGTGAGTTTGGTGGTTTAAATCCGGTAGAACTAAACCAAATTGACCCTCGCTTATCTAACTGCCGAATTGCTTGCGGGTCGGATCAGCAACCAAACGATCAATACCAATTGCTGCAATCCAAACGGCATTAGCATCAACATGTTGGTGGGTTTGCCATACATCGATAATACGATTTCTATCATCAGCAATCCGGCGCCGATAATACCCCAAACGGAAATGAATCGCGGCACCAGTCGTGATTGAAACAGGAGTACATTAAGCGCCGTGAACGACGGGCCTGCCATCAGCAGAGTAATGTAATGCGTCCACCACCTTGTTTGAAAAAACACAACACTTAGCGATTGCAAGGCTGAATCGGATGTCTTCACATATTCGCGACTGAGTCCAAGGATCGTCAGTACGGCAACATCATCGATCAGGACGGTCACAAAACCGATTAAGGAGAGGCCAATGTAGAGCGCAGCCACGAACCGGTTGGTTGTTTTGAACAAAGGCCAGAGGAGAATAGCGATGGACAGGCCTGTTATTCCGTCCACTACGGACAACAAAACTCCGGTGATGATTCTGGAATCGTTGGAGGCAGCACTGGTCAGGAAGTCTTTTGCAAAGATCACCGGCCCGACAAAGTATTGATTGAACAGCGCGCCGAGTACCTCGGTGACCAGCAGCATCACGGCAACAATTCGAATAGTGGAAGTGGAAAGCATGGAATGGGGTTTACGCCATAGACGGATAAGTTGGCGGAATTGTTACGTGACTATCGAGTGATTAATGGCCAGATGGGAAATCCGATCAAACGGCCGATTAATTAGCTCACAGCTGGATTATTCATCGATCAGGCTGATCCAGTCCTTGATCACTTTCTTCAATTGCTTTTCCTTCGACTTCACATCATCCAGGTCAGCAAACACCACGAGCCTCCTTCCATCCTTGTAGTCGCCGGTCAGTAAGCCGGATGTGTCCTTCACCTTAGCACCTGATGGAAATACGAGCATAATGCGTCCCTTGTGAAGGTTCATTACGATGAGTTCGCGCTTGTATTCCTTCGGATCAAAGACTTTCATTTCTCCGGTATAATAGAAACTGGGGTTATTCCACTTGATGCGCTCGCCAATGATCTTGTCCGTGCTCAGGATCACCTTGCGCAAATACGTGATAACCTTGCTAAGGTGGGGATCAAGCTGTGCAATGTGGTCGGTCACCTGTTGTGTATCTGATGATTTAGGCATGGTTCCTTATTAGATCTTAAACTCGTAAGGACCGGATTGCAAATCCGGTCCAGCCACCGTGGTTATCACAAATATCATTGCCTCTTTTTTCGCAACACCTTTCCGCCGCGCTCATTAGTCATCTGGCCGTCGGAAACCGTGATCACACCATTGACAATAACATAGGGAATTCCTTCCGGATACTGATGGGGTTGTTCAAAGGTCGCTTTGTCGATCACGGTTTCGGGGTTGAACAAAGTAATGTCAGCGACATATCCTTCCCTGATCAACCCTCTGTCTGTGAGCCCCAGCCGTTGGGCTGGCAAACCAGTCATTTTGCGGATAGCCTCTTCAAGGGGTATGACTTTCAATTCGCGAACGTAATGACCGAGCACGCGGGGGAATGTGCCATATGCCCGGGGGTGGGGATGGGCGACACCAAACTTCACCGTTTCACCATCCGAAGCATGCATCGCAAAGGGATGTTTCATGATGCGTTGAACGTCGTCTTCATTGATGGCGTGAAAAATGCAACTGGCACTTCCTTTCAATTCCATTTCAAGTACCAGCTTCGCGCCATTCTCCACATCGGGTTTTACACCCTTAAGCGCGGCATAGTCATAAAGAGTTTTGCCATTCAGGGATGGATCCCAATCCACGGTTGAAAACTGAATCAATCTTAGATCTCCGCTGCCGCGGTCATTGAGTAAATTAAAACGGATGCCGGCCAGTACACTGTCCTTGAAGGACTTGCGTTCGATGCGTTTTTTGAAATCGGCTGATGACCCGGCCATCGCTGAGGTGGGAATGAGCACTGACAAACCGGTGCTGCTGGCTGTGTAAGGATACTGATCCATCATCACGTCGATACCTGCAGCCCGTGCGGAATCAACCAGTCCCAGGGTTACCACGCTTTTGCCCCACATGGGTTTGCCAATGGCTTTGTGGTGCGTGAGTACGATGGGAATACTCGCTTCTTTGCCAATCACGATCGCCTCTTTTACACCGGCAATCAGACCAAGCCCTTCTTCGCGCAAATGGGAGGTGTAGAAACCACCCTGCGCAGCGGCCACTTTGGAAAGTTCGATGACCTCGGATGTCTCGGAGAAGGTTCCAGGCATGTACTTGAGTCCGGTAGAGATACCAAAAGCGCCGGCATCCATGGCATCTTTCACCAGCGCTTTCATTTTCTCCAGTTCTTCCGGCGTCGGCTTGCGGTTGTCGTTTTTCATTACCGCATACCGAATAACGTTGTGTCCAGTTAGGTAAGCAACATTGATCCCCAGTCTGAACTTATCGAGCGAATCGAGGTAAGGTTTGAAGGGCATAGGGCCTCCACCATCCGGGCCGCCCACGGCTGTGGTTACGCCTTGCCTCACATTGCTTTCGGCATCGGGCAAAGACATGATGGGCTCGATGTGTGCGTGCAAGTCAATGAACCCCGGCGAAACGATCAGGCCTGTGGCGTCAATTGTTTTGGTTGCCTTCGCAGCACCCAGGTCACCGATCTTAACAATCATTCCATTTTGAATGGCGACATCTGCTTTGATGGCTGTTGCACCGGTTCCATCCAATACCTTTCCTCCTTTGATGATGATGTCATATGAAGGGGAGGAGCAGGAAAGGACAACAAGGAGAAGGAGGGGGAGGAGATTTCTCATGGTTTGAAATGGGTTTGGGACTTAGAACTTAGGGCTTAGAACTTAGATCTTAGGGCTTAAAACTTAGATCTTAGATTTTTAGGTATACTCTTTCATTTCACTCAACTTCCAACTTCCAACTTCTACTTACCACTTACCACTTACCACTTACTTAATTCTGTTAATTCCAAGAAACCCGATCGGCAACTCCGTCTTCCCCTTCATCGCAAGATCTGCAAGAATCTCACCGACCACGGGAACAAACTTAAAACCATGTCCGCTGAAGCCGGTGGCGATGGTCACTCGTTTATCCGAGCCGGGGAGGTAATCGATAATAAAGTTTTGGTCCTTGCTATTGGTGTAGAGACAGCTCTTGAGGCTGAGGATGGAGCCCACCGCTTCCGGGATATACTTTCTAAGAATAGACATCAGGTCTTCTTCGGTTCCGGGGGTTACGGCCCGGTTCACATTCCTGGCATCTGTCACCTCACCATGCTGATGGTGGGCGAGTTTCAATCCGAGCGGACCGCCAAATTCTTTCGTGGGCACAATCGGAAATCCATAGTATGACCCGCGTTCCGGATCTTCCATGATCCAGCACGGGAAGTTGCCATAGGCAAAAGGCTTCCAGGATTTGGGATTCACCCACATGATCATTTGCTTGGTCACCGTCAACTCCTGTTTCAGTTGGGGTATCAGGTGCGGCGCCCAGCCTCCGGCAGTTATGATGAGTTTGTCTGCTGTGTACTCACCCTTGTCAGTAATGACCCTTATCAGGTTGCCTTCCTGTTTCCACGACTGTACCGATTCTTTGGTTTGAATGGTAGCGCCCAGGCGGATGGCCTCTTCGGTGTAGGTAAGTATGGTGCGCTCTGGTGTCATGAATCCCGCATCTGGTTCAAAGATGATATCGAAATCAGCGGGGATAGCGAAGGATGGAAATTGCCTTGCCGCCTCCTGATGTCCGGGTTTTTGGATGGGAAGTTTGTAGATGTTTGCCGACTTCTCCACACCAGCGGTCAGTTCGTTGCCTCGCTTACCGAAGTAGAGCACGCCAGCTTTATGAAAAATCTTTGCGCCTGTTTCTTTTTCAAACGCGGCGAGGTTGCTGTAAGAACGTTGCAGCAGTGGCACATAATCCGGATGCTCAAAGTAGGATTGGCGGATGATGCGGCTTTGACCGGCATGCGAACCCTGGTCATGGGAAATATCAAATTGTTCGATGCCGAGTACGCGGTGTCCGCGCTGGGCCAGTTGCCATACGGTGGCAGAACCCATAGAACCGACACCAAGCACGATGGCGTCAAAATGAGAATTGGCAGGAGACATAGGCGAAAGAGATTCTAGTTGAGCGTTGGATTGGTTGGTGGTTAGCAAAGGAAGCCCTACAGCGGCCGTGGCCGTAGCCAGAAATTTTCTGCGTTTCATGAAAGTAAGATAATACTATTTCCGAGGGTGGGGAAGCCCTTGGTGGTGCCCGGTGTAAACCTTATATTGGAATTAGGTATGCATCGGATTGTAACAGGGTGCAGCCTTTCAACCCCACCAAAATGTTTGACCACGCCATCCCCCAATCGCGCCGGCAGTTCCTCGGAACCCTGGCCACTCTTTCGGTAGCACCCGCATTCGCGACACGCGAAGCCGACCTGGTTCTGCTGAACGGGAACATTGTCACCATGGGCAATACACCCAGTGCCCAGGCGGTTGCCATTGCGGATGGGAAATTCATAGCGGTAGGTACCAATGATGAAATAAAAAATCTTGTTACTGGCCGGACCCGGAAAATCGATTTGGGCGGCAAGACCGTATTGCCCGGATTTATCGATGCCCATTCACATCCAGGCAGTTCCGGATTGAATCATTTACGTGAAGTAGACTGTGACCTGCGTTCCATCAAGGCCATTCAGGATGCAATCCGCGATCGTGCCGCGAATACCCCAAAGGGAAGTTGGGTGCTGGGCTTCAAATACGATGATACCAAAACTGCGGAGGGTCGCTTTCTTACCATCGCCGACCTGGACGCCTGTGCGCCAGAGCACCCGGTACGCATTTCGCACCGCGGCGGGCACACCATGTATGTCAATACGCTGGCGATGAAGCTCGCGGGCGTTACCCATGAAACACCGGACCCTTCCGGCGGCATGTTCGATCGCGACCCCGCGTCGAAGAAGATGACGGGGCGCGTGAAGGAAAGTGCCTGTGATGCATTTGAGAAAGTGATCCCTTATGCCTACACCCGCAATGACCTGCGCGAAGGAGTGAAGTTGATTTCAAAGATGATGACAAAGACGGGTGTCACTTCCGTGCATGATGCCTACGGTTCACCCGAATACCTTCGGGCCTATCAGGATGCACATGAAAACGGAGACCTGGGCCTTCGGGTATACTGCCTCATTGGGTTCACCCATATCAGCAAGATGATCGATGCGGGTATTCGGACCGGCATGGGCAATGAGTGGGTGCGTGTCGGTGCCATGAAGATGACGTGTGACGGCTCCATCTCTGAACGCACAGCCCGGTTGTCGCAGCCTTACCTCGGCAGGCCC
>DNZD01000292.1 GCA_003504855.1 Cytophagales bacterium | reverse complement strand
TTTTCGGTGCAGTACCACCCGGAGGCATCTCCGGGGCCGCATGACTCCAGGTACTTGTTTGATGATTTTGTGTCTATGGTGCGGGAAGCAAATCATATCCCTGCCTGAACGAATAACAACTATTTCCCATCTTAAAATCCTAAACCATGAGTTACATTGAAAGTGTACACGCCCGTCAGATTCTGGACAGTCGTGGCAATCCCACTGTTGAAGTTGAAATCTACACCGAAAATGGTGCCTTCGGACGAGCTGCCGTGCCTTCAGGTGCATCCACCGGAACCCACGAAGCGGTCGAACTCCGCGACGGCGACAAGAAGAAATACATGGGTAAAGGAGTACTGAAAGCTGTGTCCAATGTAAACACCCGCATTGCACAGGAAATCGAAGGATATTCCGTGTTTGATCAATCGTTGATTGACCGGGTCATGATCGAACTGGATGGCACACCCAACAAAGGTAAATTAGGAGCTAACGCCATTCTGGGTGTATCACTGGCTGTCGCCAAAGCTGCAGCCATGGAGGCGGGTCAGCCCTTGTATCGCTACATCGGTGGCGTCAACGCCAATACGTTGCCGGTTCCGATGATGAATATTCTCAATGGGGGCAGTCACGCTGATAACTCTATCGATTTTCAGGAGTTTATGGTGATGCCGGTAGGCGCAGATACATTTTCAGATGCGTTGCGCATGGGGGCGGAAATCTTTCACACCTTGAAAGGCGTACTCCACGACAAAGGATTGTCTACCAACGTTGGTGATGAAGGAGGCTTTGCTCCTAACATTAAGTCCAACGAGGAAGCCATTGAAACTGTACTGAAGGCCATCGAAAAGGCTGGCTACAAACCAGGTTCTGATGTGTTTATTGCGTTGGATCCTGCCGCTTCTGAATTTTATGACAGCAAAACAAAACTCTACCACTTCAAGAAATCCAATGGTAAGAAGTTGAAGCCTGCTGAAATGGCGGCATACTGGACCAATTGGTCAAAGAAGTACCCGATTATTTCGCTCGAAGATGGTATGGCCGAAGACGACTGGGCCGGTTGGAAAGCCCTGACCGACAGCATCGGTAAGAAGGTTCAGCTGGTGGGGGATGATCTTTTTGTAACCAACACCAAGCGACTGCAGGAAGGAATTGACAAAGGCATCGCCAATGCCATTCTGGTCAAAGTAAATCAGATTGGTTCGCTGACGGAGACCATCGACGCAGTAAACCTGGCCAAGCGCAATTCCTACAAGAGCATTATGTCACATCGTTCGGGCGAAACAGAAGACAGCACCATTGCTGACCTCGCTGTAGCCTTGAATACCGGACAGATTAAGACGGGATCGGCTTCACGCTCTGACCGTATGGCGAAGTACAATCAATTGCTCCGCATCGAGGAGGAATTGGGAGAGATCGCATACTTTCCGGGTAAGAAGATGTAATGAAATGGTGATTAACAAAAAGCCGGGGCTTAGCTGCTTCGGCTTTTTTTTGTTTTTGCACCTTGGTGTTTCTATAACCTGGTAGCAAAGACTAACGTAAAATGGTGTAACTGGCCGGCAGAGTGACCACCGATATATTTTATGCTTGAAGAATCGCTAATTTAGCCTTGTCATGAGTCCCTGCCAGAAGCCCCTTAGCATTGTTGTTCTTGTCTTCGGTCTTGTCTTGTTGGGGATAAGCCTGGAGGCCCAGATCATACGGGGTAACGTGCAAGACGCCAAGACCCTGGAGCCATTGCCATTCGCCAACGTATTTCTTAACAACACCACGATTGGAACGGTAACTGACTTGAATGGAAATTTTGTCATGCCTGCCCTCAAGCATGCAGGCTCTTATGAACTCATCGTTTCTTTTGTGGGCTACCAGCCGTTCAAATCGGATGTTACGGTTGAATTGGATGAAACCATTAATGCAAACATAAAACTGATTCCAGCTGAGTTGGAACTCAATAATGTCGAGATCAAGGCATCGCGCGACATAGCCTGGGAGCGCAATCTGAAACGATTTGAAAAGATATTTTTAGGAAAAGATAAATTGGCTGCTACGTGCAAGATCCTTAATCCATGGGTTATAGATTTTGCTGACGACCCCATTCAGAAGAAATTCACCGCTAAGGCAACGGATCCGATTGAGATATACAACATCGCGTTGGGTTATAAAATGATGTTTTATCTCAATGTGTTTTGGTCTGATAAATCCGCTTACTTTATTTCTGGTAACGTGCGGTTTGAAGAGATGCAGGCCTACAATGAGTCTGAGCGCAAAACATGGGAAAAGAACAGGCGTGACTCTTACCTGCATTCCAGCCATCACCTGTTCAAAGCTATTGTAGAGAACCGTATCCGGGGTGAGGGCTTCGCATTGTATACGGAGAAGCCAGACTATGAGAATGTAACTGTTCGTTCCGCGAATTTTAGCGCTGACCTGGGAAGATTGGTAGCGCCACTTGACACCAATCGCCTGGTCACGTTTGGTGGCCGTGTTGGACTCTATAAGGTGAAATGGAAAGGGCGGCTGGAAGTACATTATCTCAATGAGCGGGCCGGCGTGCGCACCTACCGGGATGTACCCCATCAGGTAAGTTGGATTCGTCTCACCAAGGATTCAGTGATCGTCAATCGCGATGGGTTTGAATTGAATCCCACGGAAGTGGTTGTATCCGGTGACATGAGTACCGACCGTGTTGCCAGGATGTTGCCTGTAGACTATCGACCAGGTGTATACACACCCACCCCATTGTCGGAGATCAAGGAAACGACCCTATCCTTGTTTCAGGAAAAAACCTATGTCCATACCGACAAGCCGTATTACTATGCGGGTGAACCCTGTTGGTTTAAGGGTTATATGAATTACCGATCTCCTGGATTGCGCGATTCTTTGAGCCGGACAGCTTATGTTGAACTCATCAACCCGGCCCGAAAAATTTTAGTGATGAGAACCCTGCCCATTGACAGTGGATTCTTCCATGGCGATTTTATTCTGCCAGACACACTCTCTCCGGGGACTTATTTTCTGCGGGCTTACACGAATTTTTCCAGGAACTTTGGACCGGAAAACATATTCATCAAAGCAGTGCCCGTGGTTCGTATCAAGGACAAAATCAGGCCGATCACACCTGTCGCAGAAGCACCTGCCTCACAGGGAATCACCATTGAAACAGATCGTCCTGTGTATAAACCCAGGGAGAAAATCACCCTCACCATCCGAACCAGGGATGAAGAGGAAAACCCCATAAAGGCTGACTTGTCCATTGCCGTTACCGATATGGTTCAGGTGACGGATATTCCGGATCAACCCAATATCCTGACTTCTTTTCCGGTGAATGAGCTTAAGAGAGAACTGAATAGGGCCGACTTCAAGTTTCCGGTTGAATATGGTATTTCATTCCCGGGACAGTTCCTGAATAAGAAGAATAAGCCAGAGGAAGCTACACTTAATATTTTTCAACTTACACCACCCAACTTCACCATGACGCACGCCGACCCTTTGGGTAAGTTCGTGGTGCGCGACATTACCTTTTATGATAGCGCAGAGTTTGCCGTACAGGCCCTTGACAAAAAG
The DNA here is from genome assembly GCA_003504855.1 of Cytophagales bacterium. Taxonomy (GTDB): domain Bacteria; phylum Bacteroidota; class Bacteroidia; order Cytophagales; family Cyclobacteriaceae; genus ELB16-189. Next base: position 6,607 of record DNZD01000292.1, on the reverse strand, counting down.
GGAGAACCCTATGGCAGGGGAAAGCTGATTGAACGAGACAGGCCACCGCTGGATTTTGTTGCCCCCAACGTGCAGGTAGAGATGGTGAACACGGATTTGCCCCAGCGGATATTCTCGGAATACGAGGTGCCCAAGAATTCTACGTTATTGGACATGATTGAAGTAAGGGCAACCCGGCTGCCGATGGAGGATACGGATTATCGCGTGCGACGTCCGTATGGCAAACCCGATGCAGTATTAACATCGAAAGACCTGAATACCGGCTATGGCAACCTGTTGTTTACATTGCCCGGCAAGATTCCCGGACTCATCGTTCGGCAAATGAACGCTAACGATGAGCCATCGCGCTGGGTAGTTTATCTAAACCGCGGTGTATCCCTGATGTATCCGCAGGAAGTGCTTGTGATGGTGAACAATGCACTGGTGGGTGGAAATCCTGCTGATATTTTGTCGGCCATCAATCCTGAAAATGTTGAGTCGGTCGAATTGAAAAAGGGCGTCAATGTGCTTTATGGTTTTTATGGAGGCAATGGCATACTGGCCATCTACACCAAGGATGGCTCAAAAATTCAGAAGGACCGTCCGACAATACCGTCGATTAAGGTAGACGGATATAGCAGGGCCCGTCGGTTCAAGGCACCGGATTATACTGATCCCCAGTCTGAACAACAGGTTGATTACCGCTCTTTGGTGTATTGGAATCCGCTGTTGGAGACGGATGCGGAAACAGGTACAACCACGGTGTCTTTTTTTGCCACTGATTTACAGGGCAAATACCGCATTACCATAGAAGGCGTGGGACAACATGGTAAACCCATCCGGGGTATTGCCTTTATTACGATTGATTAAGAAGTTGCTGGTATGAAACGTTGGATCATATTTATGGCCTTTGGCTATTGGGCTGCCGGTGCGCAAGCCCAGACGATTCAAGGGAGGGTGGTGGATGCCAAATCCAATGAACCTTTGCCATTTGCCAATGTATTTATCAATAATTCAACCCTGGGTACCACCACGGAATTGGATGGCTCTTTTATCCTGAAAAATGTCCGGCAACCCGCTGTTTACGAAGTCATTTTTTCTTTTGTCGGGTACGAATCTTATAAGCTGAAAATCTCACTTACCCAGGATGAACTTAAAGTCGGCACCATCAAACTGAAGGCCTCGGAAGAAATGTTGTCAACCATTGAGGTGAAAGGCAGTCGCGATACCCAGTGGGAGAAAAAGTTCAAGCGGTTCAACAAGATATTCATGGGCGATGACGCGGGTGCTGCCTTGTGTGAAATCAAAAATTCCTGGGCACTTGAATTTGATGAGGCTGATGGAAAGTTTGTGGCCAAGGCAACGCAGCCACTCGACATCGAAAACAGGTACCTGGGGTATAAACAGGTATTTTTTCTTCGGAGTTTCTCGGCAGATGGAACCAGCTACCTGATTGAAGGAAACGTGCGATTTGATGAATTGCCGGCAGCCGACGAAGATGAACGCATGCGTTGGGCAGCCAATCGCGCCCGGTCATATGGCCATTCCCGCCAGCACCTGTTCAGGTCCATCGTAGACCGTCAGATCAAAGGCAATGGATTTAATCTGTTCACGGAAATCAATCCGTTGGTAAGTACAACCACCCGCGCTGCCTTCTTCACTCCTGAAATTGGAAGCACCATGAAGTATTACGATACCACTGCCCTGGTGCGCAATACCAGCCAGCCCGGGGTTTTTGAAATCAGCATCCCACAGCGCATGGAAGTTCATTACAAAAGGGAGAAGATCCCTGTTCATTTGTATCGGGACATATTTAATCCGGTAAGTTGGATCACCCTTCGCAAAGGTACCGTGCTGGTCAATCGTGATGGTGTTGAGCTTAACCCGGCTGAGGTCACGGTGGCTGGCGATATGAACAATGACCGGGTGGCGCATTTGCTCCCCATAGATTACATTCCGCAGGATGCTGAATTGCGTGAGCAAAGGGAAGCCTTGCTGCCGTTTCTCGAAGAGAAGTTCTATGTACACACCGACAAACCGTACTATTACCCGGGAGAGAATATTTGGTTTAAGGGATATGTTAATTATCGGGAGCCTGCCATGCGCGATTCGCTCAGCCGGACGGTATACGTGGAGTTGGTCAACAGTCAAAGCAAAGAGATTCTGTTTGCCCGTACCCTGAAGGTAGAGGAGGGGAGGTTTCATGGTGACCTGTTTTTGCCGCTCGACTTTGAAGCCAAAAACTATACCCTCCGCGCGTACACCGAACTGTCTCGTAACTTTGGAGATGCACAGGTGTATCGTAAGGCTATTCCGGTGCTGGAACCTAAGGAGCGCGTGGATGCCTTGGAGCGCCTGCCGGCAAATGAAGGCGATAGCAGCCTGATCCTTACCACGGATAAGCAGAGCTATCAACCGAGGGAACGTATCGAATTGAACCTCCGGTCTTTCCTGGAAGGTCGTATGCAGGCGGGTAACTATTCTGTCTCGGTCACGGATGCTACCCAGGTAGTTCCGCGAGAAGTAAGCCCATCCATCCTTTCAATCTATCCAATGTCGCCACCGGATGGACGTGGTGATGAGAAGATCCCATTTACGATTGAACATGGCATCACCTTGCATGGACAATTCCTGAACAGCAGGAGTAAACCCCAAAAGGCCATGCTGTATGTAATGCGTATAAATCCACAGAATCTGGTGATATCAGAGTCTGATGCAAAGGGTCGTTTTGTGGTGCGCGGTCTTGATTACTACGACACGGCAAAATTCACTATTCAGGGAATTGACGACAAGGGCAAGTTGTTTGGCAGGGCAGTACTTGGCAATCGGTCCGTGCCGACCATCCTGCTGGAGCAAGAACCAATCCAGCTGCCTCGTCAGTCACTGGAAACTATCCAACGTTTGTCATCGGCATATGAACTGCCACCCAACACCAAGATGTTGAATGAGGTGGTAATCAAGGGAGAGAAGTTTGAAGAGCCTTCAAAAATGCGCAGTTATGGTAAGCCTGATTATGTTGTGAAGGCCAAGGACCTTAATTTTTCTTACGGCAATCTGCTTCAAACACTCCCGGGTAAGTTCCCTGGACTGATTGTACGACAAATGGATGCCCCGGGGGAAGGCGGAAGCAATGGCAGCGGTCCGGTATGGGTTGTATATGTAATGCGTGCAATGACCAGTTCGGTATTATATCCTAAAGAAGTATTGCTTATGGTAAATGATGTTGCGGTGGGAGGCCGTCCCGCTGACATATTGGGCACCATGAATCCAAATATGGTGGAGTCAATTGAGCTAAAGACCAATATTAGTGTGCTCAATGGCACGCTTGGGGGATCAGGTGTACTGAATATTCGAACCAAGACTTCTGAATTGAATACACCGGCAGATGATCCAAAGGTAGTTCCCTTGAGTGTGGCAGGCTATTACCGGCCGCGGGAATTCAAGTATCCTAATTACAGCCGCCCTGCTCCTGAGCATAGTGATACAGATTACCGATCATTAATTTATTGGAATCCCAGTGTGAGCACCCTGGATGGGGAATCCACCACCATCACCTTTTATGCCGCTGATGTCAATACGAGGTATAGAATTACCGTCGAGGGGGTATCAGCATTGGGAAAACCAGTGCGGGCTGTTCATTACATCACGGTATCGAGGTAACGTCATATTGGGGATGCAAAACCCCATTGGTTCGCCAAAAGGATGACATGAGTCATCCTTTTTTGTTAAAAACCACTGAAAACAGTACATCGGTGCTGTTTATAATCACAAAGGGGTACAACTATAGGCTTACATGGCCGGGATTTGCGAAAATTGCAGTACCCTTTCCCAATGCTGTCTGTTCGTTTCTCGTTGTTTTTGTGTTTTGTCTTTGCCTGCGCTGGAATTCCGTCGGTTAATGGGCAATCCTCATTTACGTACCGTAATTACACAGAATCAAATGGCCTGCCAAGTTCGGAGATATACCAGGTATTTCAGGATCGCTCTGGTTTTATTTGGTTTGGTACTGATAATGGTGTAGCGCGATTTGATGGAAAGGAGTTTCTCATTTACAGAAAATCTGAGCAGTTACCGGATCAGGTGGTATTCGGGTTTTATGAAGATGCTGCAGGATGTCTTTGGTTTCGGACTTTTTCCGGGGCCACCGCCTGCTTTCGAAACAACAAGCTCACACCCTATAAATTCAATGATACCATTCGAAAGCTGGTTGGTCCGGAGTTATTGAATGGGTTGGCATTTGACAGCCTGGGGCGGATCACGTTTTCCAACGATGCACTTTCCTGGATAGATTCGACAGGTCGGTGGGGCACCCGTGATAACCGCCGTGATGTACTGAGGTTGACCAGGGTTTCAAAGCAGACAGCCTTATTGACATACAATGGTCATAACAAGGTCTATGATTCATCATCCATATTTGGTCGACCGTTTTTAAGTAAGTTCACTGAAAACAGAGATAACAATGCGGTACCCTGTTTTCAGTTTTGGCGGGGAAAAATTCTGATTTCTGTCGGGCATGATTTAATGGTGTGGGAAGGATCTAAGATCATTAAGAACATACGGAGCGAACACGCCATCATAAGTCTTTCTGTTGACAAGCAAGATCAACTGTGGATTGGTATGATTGGTGCCGGTGTATCCCGGTATACGCATTCGCTTGACGAAAAACCATTCCGGATGAATTTGCTGGATAGCAAATCTGTGACCAGTGTTCTTCAGGATTCGGAATCCAGTTATTGGTTTTCAACACTCGAAAAAGGGGTATACTACCTGCCGAATCTTGACATGATAAACTACCCCCTGGACAATCAGACCAAAATATCGGGGGTCGTACACCGGCAGGATGCCTTCATTACCGGCAACTACCTGGGAGAAGTGGAATCGTTTGATTTCAAATCCCGAAAACCAATGTGGAAAGTAAATCTCCACAATCCGGTAATGGCCATGCTTGCTCCGCTGCAATCTGATAAAATATGGGTTTCAACAACCTCCAGAACTTATCTCCTGACCCCGGACGGAAAGGTATCTATGGAATATCCTGACATCAAGAGTGTGAAGTCGTTTTATGAGGACACGCAGGGAAGGATCTGGGGCGTAAGTCGCGTTGGCGTATTACTATTTTCGAAGGAAGGTACCAGGATGAAGCGGCAGGAACTTGAATTCTGGCCCAGGGCCGTTCTGGTAGATGGGAAAGAGTTATGGGTGGCTGGAATAACAGGTCTTTCAGTCTCCGATACAGCCATATCCGGATTCAGGCCTATTCCGGAATTCAAAGACTATAAGATTACCCAAATGTTGCGGATTGCGCCGGGATTGATTGTACTGGGTACTGCAGGCAATGGAATTCAGGTTATGCAAAATGGTAAGGTGCTCCCGGATCGGTTTAATGCCTTATTGCGCGGTAATCAGGTTCACACGATGCTGCAGGCAGACACCTGCCTTTGGCTGGGAACCGACGGAGGTTTGAACCGAATCCCTACACAAACCCTGGTGGAGGGAACACCTCGCGTATATGCGTGGGACCATTATAATGGTCTGCTGAGCGATAAGGTAAATCACCTTGCTTGTTCCAGTACAGACCTCAATGTGTTTTTTGATGGCGGATACACGCTTATTCCGGAAGCCATTGTAAGCCGGGTGGCTCCGGTTCCTCAGTTTTATTACATATCCCGGACCGTGAACAGCAAGATCGTTTCGGACCAATCTGACCTGAGGCTTAAGCATACCGATAATAACATAACCATTCGCTATGGATTTGTCGGATATCAGAACCGCTTTGTTAAGGTCCGTCACCGCATTTCGGTTGAATCAGAATGGAACGCCACCACGGATGGATCAGTAAGCTATTTCGGACTGGCTCCGGGTGAGTATGAAGTTCAGTTGGAGTATTCACTGGATGGGGTACATTGGATTCGTGCTTCCTTTCCTTCCTGCTTTACCGTTGCGCCACCGTGGTGGGGAAGTATTTACTTTGAGTTGTCGGTGTTGGTATTGGTTGTTATAATTGTTTACCTGGTTTTCATGATTCGGACCCGTATTGAAGACCGCGCGCGGCAGCAGGATCGAAAGTTCCAGCACAGACTTCGTGAACAACGCGAAAGCATTGCCAAGGATCTGCATGACAATATTGGAAACCAACTCACCTCCCTTTCGCTGGGATTGCATCATCTGGAAAAAGGAAGGGACCTGAGTCTGGTGGGTCCATTGCAGGAAGAGATTCACTCAACGATGACTGAATTGAGGGATACCATCTGGGCCATGCACCAACAAAAGATCAGCGTAGAACAATTGTGTGATAAGTTGCGCAATCTCGTGTGGAGGCACGGCCATCATCACGCCACGGGTATTGCTTGCCACTTTGAGCTACCCCCAGAGACTGCGACGCGCTCGCTCCAGCCAGCACAGGCCATCAATATATTCCGGATTCTGCAGGAGGCCGTATCGAATGCGCTTAAGCATGGTCAGGCAACGACCATTTCTATCAAAGTGCAATCCACACCACCTGATTATTTTGAATTTATGGTGGTGGACAACGGCGTAGGTTTTGATTTACCCGTTGAGTTTATCCCTGACCATTATGGGTTGGGTAACATGCGAAAACGGGCAGAAGAAATTCAGGCCACCTTTTCGT
>DNZD01000368.1 GCA_003504855.1 Cytophagales bacterium | reverse complement strand
GATTATTCAGCCTTCACCTCCAAACCTTCCGGATTGATCGAAAATGGCCCGAATTGGGGTCTTCGGGCCAATACTTTTGTCAAAAAAAGAAATGAAAAGACTCCTCGATGTACTGGTTAGCTCGGTGGCTCTATTGATGCTTACCCCCGTTATCGTGCTAATTGTTGTTGCCATTAAACTAGAAAGTAATGGCCCGGTATTGTACGGCGCACTTCGTGCCGGAAAAGGATATCAGCGGTTTCGGTTGTTGAAGTTCAGAACCATGTTCATTGGCGCCGACCAATCCGTGGCAACCCTCCAGCATCTCAATTTGTATAGCAATACGGCTGATCAGGCGGTTGATCAGAATGCTTCGATAATGTGCGAAACGGGCTGTCAGGATTGCGTAATCATGTATACCCGCGAAGGTGCAATTTCCTGTGAACGAAGGGTCAAAGAAGCAACGACAGGCAAATCAGCCTTCTTCAAAATCAAAAACGATCCGCGAATTACTAAGGTCGGAAAATTCCTGCGCAACACGAGTCTGGATGAAATTCCTCAACTGATCAATGTATTGAAGGGAGAAATGTCATTGGTGGGCAATCGCCCGCTGCCATTGTATGAAGCAGAAATGCTCACAACCGATGAAGCCGCTATGCGCTTTATGGCACCTGCGGGCATTACGGGGTTGTGGCAAGTAACCAAGCGAGGCAAGAAGGGAGAAATGTCAGAGGAAGAGCGCATTGAACTCGATAAGGAATATGCCAAAGACCCTTCATTTCGCCACGACATCAAATTGATATTTAAAACCATTCCTGCCTTGTTGCAGAGTGAAAACGTATAGCCTTAACCTAATCTATTGAAGAAATGAAACTTGCATTTATAGGAACCGGATATGTTGGCCTCGTGAGCGCTACGGCGTTTGCTGAAATGGGCAATGAAGTCACTTGTGTAGATGTGGACGCGTCCAAAGTTGAAAGATTGAAAAGCGGTAAGCTCACCATTTATGAGCCAGGCCTGGATGAATTGTTTGTTCGAAACATTAAAGAGCATCGCCTGCATTTTACGACCCGTCTCAATGAAGCGGTACATGAGTCGACTATTTTGTTTTTAACGTTGCCAACTCCGCCACAGGAAGATGGATCAGCAGACCTCTCTTATGTGATGAAAGTAACGGAACAGTTGGGCCGTATGATGGAATCGTATAAGGTGATTGTTACCAAGAGCACCGTACCGGTAGGCACCGCTGATAAGATCAGAAAGGTGTTGGAAAATCAGGGATTAAAGGCTGGACAGCATTTTGATGTTGTAAGTAACCCGGAATTTCTCCGGGAAGGCTCCGCTGTTCAGGATTTCATGAAGCCAGAGCGGGTGGTCATTGGTACGCGCAACCCGGCGGCCGCTGAACTGATGCGCAGTCTGTATGAGCCCTTTGTGAGAAATGGCAACCCCATCCTCGTTATGGATGAGCGTTCATCGGAGTTAGTGAAGTATGCGTCCAATGGATTTCTCGCCATGAAAATCTCATTCATCAATGAGATTGCCAATCTCTGTGAAGTAGTTGGTGCCGACGTTGAGCGGGTACGCCAGGGCATGGGCAAGGACAGCCGTATTGGTTCACAGTTCCTGTATGCAGGTCTCGGTTATGGCGGAAGCTGCTTCCCCAAAGATGTACAGGCATTGTCACGCACCAGCAAAGACCATGCTTTTAATTTTGAAATCCTGAGCGCGGTGATGAATGTAAACACCCGTCAACGCGCCAACATGCTCAACCGTATGCTGGAGCGCATGGGCGATGTCGCCGGAAAGAAGATCGCTGTATGGGGTTTGGCCTTCAAGCCTAATACTGACGATGTGCGGGAAGCACCGGCCCTGTGGTTGATTGAACAATTGGTAGCCCGTGGTGCCGAAGTGATGGCCTATGACCCGGAAGCACTTGAAAATGCCCTGCGAACACTTTCTGTGGATATTCAATGGGGCCAGGATCCCTATGAAATACTGAATGGTGCCGATGCTTTGTTGATCAGCACAGAGTGGAATGAATTCCGCAATCCAGACTGGAACCGGATAATGCGTGCACTTAAGTCTCCGTTGATTTTTGACGGGCGCAATTTGTATGAGCCGCAGAAAATGGCCAACCAGGGCTTTGAGTATTACTGCATTGGCCGTCAGCATGTTGCTGCTGTGCCACAGGAGACAGAGGAACCTGCATTTGTCTGATCTATAAATAGTCTATTACTATGCGCTGCCTGATTGTTGATGATGATGAAATGTCAAGAAACGTGCTCACAGCGATGTGTGGACGCCTGGAGGATATTACCCTGGTAAAAGCATGCGCTTCTTCTACGGAAGCCATGTCCGTCCTGCAACAGCACGTCGTGGACCTCATCCTGCTGGATGTAGAGATGCCTGGCCTGTCTGGTCTTGAATTTGTGCGAAGCTTATCTACGCTTCCTCAGGTCATCCTGACCACCGGCAAGATGGAATATGCTGTTGAGGCATTTGATCTGAAGGTGACTGACTATTTACTCAAGCCACTGACCTTCCCACGCTTTGTTAAAGCCATCGATCGTGCCAGACAACTGAACAAGGCACCTGTGCAAAGTACCAGTGAAGAAATATACGTTAAATCGGATGGCAGGCTTATTCGCCTCGAGCTGAATGACATCAGTTACATCGAGTCTCTTGGCGACTACGTTATCTTTCATCGGGGTGTTCAGGAGCAGTTTATAGTTCACTCAACCCTGAAGAACATCGACGAGAAAATTCGTCACCAAAAGTTTATTCGCATCCACCGATCGTACATCGTAAACCTGTCAAAAATTGTGGATATCCAGGAGACGAACCTGGTAGTCGATGGGAAGATACTCCCCATCAGCCGCGCACACCGCAGCACCTTGTTCAAAGAAATAATGACCCTCTGATTATGGTATCAATCATAACCATCAATTACAACAATGCCCGCCTGACATGCGACATGCTGGTCAGTTTGCAACGACTCAGGATACCTGACCTGGAGGTAATTGTAGTTGATAATGGATCACTGGAAAGTGTCCAGCCGATTGAAGAAGAGCATCCCTGGGCACGCCTGGTGCGCAGCGATGTGAACCTGGGATTCGCCGGCGGCAATAACCTGGGTGTAAAACATGCACGCGGAGACTACTACTTCTTTGTAAACAATGATACGGAATTCAGGGAGGACATAGTGACGACCCTGCGGAGCCGTCTGGATGCGGATGCAGAATTGGGTTTGATCTGCCCGGTGCTGCATTTCTTCGATCAACCCGATAAGGTGCAGTATGCCGGCTTCACAGCCATCAGTCCCTTAACAGGACGCAATCGCTGCATAACGACGGTATCAGCTCGCCATGGGTTGGTGTCTACCCAGTATGCACATGGGGCGGCAATGATGATGCCAAAGCATGTATTTCAGGTAGTGGGCCAAATGCCAGAGAACTATTTCATCTACTATGAGGAAATGGATTGGTCAGAAATGGTGAAGCGCGCCGGATATCGCATTGCGGTTGATCGGAGTGTTACACTCTATCACAAAGAATCACAGACGGTAGTCCGCTTTAACGAGATGAAGAGCTACCTCATGACGAGAAACCGCCTTTTGTTTATGCGTCGCAATGTGCGACCATTTCAACTGATGATTTTTTGGTTGTTCTACCTGCTGGTGGCTACACCGAAGCAACTATGGGTATACTGGAGATCACATCAATGGAATAACATAAATGCCCACATCGCGGGCATCCTATGGAATTTACGTTCGTCAGCAAACGCTCCGACGATAGGCTATAAGTTTAACCACCTGGGCAAAATATGAATCGATTTACCACACCATCTTGGGTGCCACACCACCTGTTTGATTACAGCAACTGGAAATTGGTCCCCGATCAATTCTTAGACGAAATGAAGCGCGGCCTCAGCCGCTTTCACACGGACAAACCGGTCGTGTCGATTGTGTTGCCGGTATGGAACGAAGAAAAGAACATCCTGCGCACCCTTTCTTCTTTTGCTTCTATGGAGATCCCGGTCCCGACCGAACTCATTATTGTTAATAACAACTCAACGGATAGTACCCAGGAGATTCTGGATCGACTTGGCGTTTCATCGGTCATGGAACGTAAGCAGGGTATTGCCCACGCACGGCTGGCAGGTCTTCGGGCATCCCGTGGAGAATACCAGCTCTGTGGTGATGGCGACTCCCTGTATCCGCCCAATTGGATTAAACGAATGATTGACGCGCTCCAGCAACCTGGCGTTACCTGTGTGTATGGTAATTATAGTTTTCTGCCATATGGTGGACTGACGCGATTGGCCCTGGGCGCTTATGAATTGCTGGCGGAGGCATTGTTTGAAATGCGCCGATCACGTCGTGAATTTCTGAATGTGCGCGGCGCCAATTTTGGGTTCCGACGTGAATTGGGCCTTGCTGTCAAGGGATTTGAAATGCCAATTACCCGTGTTTTTGATAATGATGAAAACAGCAAGTCCTACGTCGTCTTCGGTGAAGATGGCCGTATGGGTCGAAAACTAGGTGGGTTAGGCCGCCTACAACTGGTACGCACCGATGAGGCCAGAATATGGACCAGCTCACGTCGCTTGTTGAAAGACGGTACCCTCGGCCGCGCCTTTGTGCAACGCATCCGCAAGGAGTCAGGCCGAATATTTGAATATATCGCCGGACCCAGAAAGATAAAGCACACCACAGATTCCTTCACCTCAACACCCACCCACTCATGAAAAAAGCGATTGTCACCTTCGGCGTTGGATATCAATACAACGACATTAAGTACTTCCTGGAAAGCTGTCAGCAATATTGCCCGGAGGCGGATGTGTATGTCTACGTAGGCAAGAACATTGAAACGCTCCGCAAACAATGCTGGCACTTTCAGAAGTTGCACCTGATTCGTTTCAGGGAAAATGTGATTTTCAATGCCATAGCAAAAATACTGGTGAAGGTGCCAACCCTGAACCGGATTTATGCCGAGTGGCTCCAGGCTATCTGGAGTAAGAAAATTTTCCCCCAACGATGGACCAACAGCATGGTTTCTCCCATGCTTCAGTTTATGGTGCGTCGCTTCTTCCTGATTGAAGAGCTGATGCGGGATAAGAACTATCAGCAAATTATGCTCACCGATCTGCGTGATGTAGTGTTGCAGTCGGACCCGTTTGTTTACGTCACGGAAAACACCATCGTTACAGGTATCGAACCTGTTCACATTGCCGAGAGCGAAATGAATTCGCGCTGGCTCGCCAATGCCTACTCAACAGAAACCCTGGAAAGCCTCAAATACAGGCACGTGGTATGCGCTGGTGTTACGGTGGGTTCTGGTAAGGCCATCCGGCAATATGTTCGTGAGATGAATGAGGAGATTTACCTCCAGCTACCAAAGTTGTTGAATAAGCTCGGGCCGGACCAGGCCATACACATGTATCTCTTTTACCAACGTCTGAAAGGACTTGACAAATACCTCGAGACCAATGGGGCAGGCACCATAGCCACACTGCATTATTCACCTTTAACGGAGTTTAACCTGAACAACGGTAAGATCGAGAATCCGGTGGGTAAGAAACTGGCGGTGGTTCACCAATATGACCGACACCCCGAATTGGCAAATTTTCTTCGTACAAATCTGATCCGAAACGCATCGCATTCAATCGCATAGCGCATGTCTCAAATCCGAACACCCATCCTTTTCCTTTCACTCCCTCGTCACGACGAAAACTATACCTCTACGCCCTGGCAGATGGCGGAGCAATTGGCAAAAACCAACGAGGTTTTGTTTATCGATAATCCCTTTACGCTGATCGACTTGTTATTTGAATTTCGGAAATCAAGTGTGCGTAGGCGGTTACTGGGGTACCTGGGGAGGAAGTGGTTCATGCGGGATGGTGTTACAGTCATCTTATCACCGTTTGTTTTCCCCTCCAATTTCCTGCCCAGGGGTTTTCTCTTCAATCTTGTAACACATTTGAATCACCTCATCCTGGCAAGGCGCATCCGTCAGGTTTTGCGGGAGCGGCATATTACATCCGTAATTTATGTCAACTCATTTGTGTATCGCTTCCCCAGACTTCATGATTATCTCTCTTCCGTATTGTTAAATATCTACCATTGTATTGATCCTATGGTGAAGGCATTTACATTGAAGCATGGGCCCTATATGCAGGACATTGCAGCGCGCAACTCCAACTTCATCATTAGTACATCACCCTCGCTCCAGGAGCAGTTTCGGAAGCC
>DNZD01000257.1 GCA_003504855.1 Cytophagales bacterium | reverse complement strand
TGAAGATATTCTTTCATTTACACCGGCGGCCGGAATTGCAGGAACCTACAATCCCACTACGGGGGTGTTGCAATTAATAGGCCCCGCACCGCTCACTACATTTCAGACCCTGTTGAGGTCGGTTGGTTATTCCAACAGCAGTGATAACCCTACCGCATCAACGAGAACCATTCATATGGTCGTGAATGACGGATTGGACAATAGCAATGGCTACGACCGACAGATTACGGTGATTCCTGTCAATGATCCGCCGGTGGCTCAGAATGATGTTGGATCGACCAACGAGGATACCCCGCTTTCGCTTCCAGGCATTCTCAGCAATGATACCGATGTAGATGGAACGATCAATCCTGCGACAGTTGACCTGGATTTGCTTACCGTCGGGATTCAAAATACCCTCACCAACGCTCAGGGTGTGTGGAACGTCAATGGTTCAGGTGTTGTATCAGTTAACCCGGCACTTAATTTTAACGGAACGGCTCAAATTTCATATGTCGTGAGCGATAATCAGGGTGGCGTGTCCAATCCGGCAACGATCACGGTTACTGTATTATCCGTAAATGATCCACCGGTCGCTGCGAACGATGCAGCCAGTACCAATGAGGATACGCCGGTCACGGTCCTTGACCTTACGGCCAACGACACCGACGTGGATGGGGTATTGGACAAGGCCACCGTTGACCTGGACCCGGTTACTGCCGGCACCCAAAACTCATTTGTAAATGGTCAGGGAACGTGGAATGTTACTGCTGCCGCTGCACTTACACTGACACCTGCGCTCAATTTCAATGGCACTGCCAGCATAACCTATACGGTGAAGGACAATCAGGGGGCACTGTCCAATGTGGCCACCATTACCATGACCATACTGCCGGTTAATGATGCACCCGTGGCGGTGGCAGACAATGCCAGCACGAATGAAGACACACCAGTGAGTTTTAATGTTGCGGCCAATGATACTGATGTGGATGGTACTGTGAATGTGGCTACGGTAGACCTGGACCCGTTGACAAATGGAATTCAAACTTCCTTCACCAATGCTCAGGGTACTTTTGCGGTGAATTCTTCAGGGCTCGTTACCTATACGCCGGCATTGAATTTTAATGGTACTGTCGTTCGTACCTACGTAATCAATGATAACCTGGGCTTGTCCTCTGCACCAGGGACCTATACCATAACCGTTGTGCCGGTTAATGATCCACCGGTGGCCAATGATGACAGTGGATCAACTTTTCTGAATACAGCGATTACCCTATTTGGCGTCACCGGAAATGACACTGATGTGGACGGCACCGTTAACCCTGCAACCGTTGATCTTGACCCGGCAACTGCGGGAATTCAGTCAGCGTTTGTTACTGCCTCAGGTAACTGGTCGGTCAACACTGGGGGGGATGTTACGTTTACACCTACCCTGGCGTTTTTTGGAAATGCTGCAGTTACCTACCGGGTACAGGATAATCTGGCAGCTGTTTCAAACGTGGCCACCATAACCATCACCGTGTCTAACACCACTTCTACCGGCGATATTCCTCCAGTGGCTGTTGCTGATGCGGTCTCTACCAATGAGGATACATCCATATCATTTAATCCAACCGCCAACGATACGGATGCGGACGGTACCATTGACGCAACAACCGTTGACCTCGATGTATTGACCAACGGAATTCAACAAAATGCTATCACGGCAGAGGGCTCCTGGACGGTAAATGCTTCCGGTGTGGTCACATTTACACCTACTTTGAATTATAATGGAATAGCAACACGGGCCTACACAGTAAAGGACAATGCAGGTGTTGCCTCTAATGGTATTTTGATGACTATAACGGTAATTTCTGTCAATGATAACCCGGTAGCCAGTAATGATGCCGGTACTACCCAGGAGGACGTGATCCTGTTACTCCCGGTGATTACTTCCAATGATACCGATGTGGATGGAACAGTAGATGCCAGCACGGTGGATCTTGATCCCGGAGTTGCGGGAAGGCAGACCGCAGTATCCACAGCGCAAGGGTCCTGGTCGGTTGATGCTTCTGCAAATCTATCATACACCCCGACTGTCAATTTTAACGGGACAGCCACCATCAATTACACGGTTGCCGATAATGCTGGCGGTGTCTCCAACAGCGCCACCATTACCGTTACGGTAACACCGGTGAATGATGCGCCGACTGCCGTCGATGATTCAGCTTCAACTTTCGAAGATACACCCGTCAGTCTGCCAGACATTACGTCCAATGATACGGATGTGGATGGCAGTATCGACAAAACAACAGTTGACCTGGATCCGGTCGCTCCCGGACAACAGCAAACGGTTTCAGACATCCATGGTACCTGGACTGTAACTTCCTCCGCTGTGCTCAGTTTTACGCCGGTCATTGGGTTTGATGGTACCGTAACCAGGACGTATACTGTTAAAGACAACCTGGGCGCTGTATCAAACACGGCGACGATAACCATTGTGGTAAATCTGATTCTGGACGCACCCACTGCTACCAACGACTCAGGAACAACACCTGAAGACACACCAATTACCCTGTTGAATATCAGCGGTAACGATACCGATATCCATGGTTTTCCCGATCCGGCAACTGTTGACCTGGACCCTGCTGCGCCTGGAGTTCAGAAGGCAATTACTAACGCACAGGGAACATGGACTGTCAATAACCAGGCTGATCTGACCTACACCCCAGCGACCAACTTCAATGGCACCGCTTCGATATCTTATGTAATTAAAGACAATACAGGTGTTTTGTCCAATGTGGCTCAGGTTACCATTACGGTGCAACCAGTGAACGACCCGCCGGTAGTAGCTGCTATGAAGATTAGTACACTGCGAGATACCCCCGTCACTGGGCAGATATTTGATCCTGCTGACAAGGACCCGGATGGAACGCCACTATCTGTGAGCCCGGTGCCAGCCAATCAACCAGACCATGGCACCGTTGTGATTTTGGCCAATGGTACATATTCCTATACACCCAATCCTAATTTTGTGGGTGATGATCTCTTTGAGTTGGAAATTTGTGATCAAGGCATTCCGTTACCTGCCGAGTGTGTGTTCAAGACCATTACTGTTACCGTGGTACCGGTAAACCGACCGCCGGTAATTGAAGTGAACACCTTGCCTGGAAGCACCCTGTCGGCAACCACCCCGGAAGATACACCACTGGTATTTTGTTTTGACGCTGTTGATCCGGATGGCAATGACGTTACCCTGTCCTCCATCACCAACATAGCAGGAGGGGGTACCCTGGTGCCTTTTAGTTCAGTGAAGTTCTGTTACACCTTTACTCCGGCACCTGACTTTAATGGCACGGTCATTTGGGAGGTGGTAGTTTGTGATAATGGGGTCCCTTCGTTGTGCGCCAAACTCGTAGCCACCATCACCGTAACCCCTGTTAATGATGCGCCGGTAGCCGTACGGGATACATTAAAGATCATGCGGGCCACACCCGGCGGTTTAAATGTACTGGCCAATGACCGTGACGTTGAAAACGACAAGCTCACGGTAGATGTAAAGCCCGTTCGGAATGTGCTTCATGGTACCGCCGTGTTGAACGCCGATGGAAGCCTCTCATACACGTCGGTGGTGGACTACCGGGGTGTGGATTCCCTCCAGTATCAGGTTTGCGACAATGGCAATCCGGTAGCATGCAGCACGGGCACGGTGATCATTATAATTGAAGACCTTCCCCTGCGTGTGTACCAGGGGCTTTCGCCGAATGGCGACGGGATCAATGATTATCTCCGGATTGATGGAATAGACTACTATGTCAATAATGAAGTGAAAGTCTTTGATCGCTATAATAACCTGGTCTTTGAAATTCAGGGATACAACAACATGGATCGGGTCTGGCGGGGTCAGGCCAACCGGGGGATTGGTTCCACGGAATTGCCGGAGGAAACATACTTCTACAGCATATCGCTCGGTGATGGCAGCGGTGTTTTGAATGGCTACGTTATATTAAAACGCAATCCATGAAGAGATTAATTCTATTCTTCATGGGCTTCGTTGCTGCGGGTGTGGCTTATTCCCAACAGCAGGCCATGGTGTCCCAGTACATGTTTAATGGCCTAGCGATTAATCCGGCATATGCGGGCAGTCAGGAAGCATTAAACATCAGCGTACTCACGCGCTTTCAGAACGTCGGTTTGCCGGGAGCGCCCACAACGCAAAGTCTTGCGGTCCATACACCGTTGCTCAACCAACGTATCGCCGTGGGGTTGCTCGCTGTCAGCGATAACATTTCGGTTATCAATCAAACCGGTATCAACGGCATATATGCGTATCGGCTTCCATTGCCAGGTGGCCGCACGCTCAGCATGGGCGTGCAGGCTGGATTCAGTATGTACCGCGCCTACTACTCGCGCCTTGATATTTACCAGGTAGATCAGGCATTTCAACAAGATGTCAGGCAAGCCCGGCCAAATCTTGGCACCGGAGTTTATTACTACACCCCGAGGTTTTATGCTGGAATCTCAATGCCCCACATGGTTAATAACGTCTTCCAGCGGGGCGCAGACCTGGAGACCATTCGCCAAACAGTGCCAGTGATTGTGAATGGTGGCTATGTATTCACCCTGAGTCGGGTATTGAAGTTGAAGCCTAATTTCCTGTTCAAATGGGTAGATAGCCGGGCGGTCGAATTGGACATTAATGCCAACCTGCTTTTTGATGAGGTGATCTGGTTCGGTTTCTCTTACAGGGCCTCGCGGGCAATTTCCTGGCTGACCGAAATTCAGGTCACAGAACAGTTTCGTTTTGGCTATTCATTCACGGCAGCGTTGGGCGCCATTCGGCAAGCTGAACAAGGATCGCATGAACTGTTGCTTCAGTACCGGCTGAAGAAATTTGCCAAGGGCGTGGTAACTCCAAGATATTTCTGATGAATCGAATACTGATCATATGGTTAGTGGTATGTGCAATGGCGGCAAACGGTCAAAGCACCCAGGTAGCGCGGGTGTTTCAAAGTCCGTTTCGTAAAGCAGAGATACTGTACCAATCGCTTGCTTACCGCAGCGCCCTAACGCTCTATCTGCATGTGACGGATCGCGACTCTACCCATCAGCAAGCTACGCAGCGCATTGCGGAATGCTACCTCCATCTGGACATGGTGGATGAGGCAGCAACCTGGTATGGTAAGCTAAGCCGGGAGGCATCACCGTTACCTAATAATGTATATCAATATGCCCAGTTGCTGAGCCGTCAAGGCAAGTATGAGGAGGCGAGGCAATGGTACGAACGTTATGCGGCCCTGGCACCTGCTGATGCGCGGACAGCCGGTAAGCTTAATTTTATTGATAAGCTTTCGGGATATATGCAGGACAGTGTCCGGTATGAGGTGCGTCCAACGGCATTTAATTCCGACCAGTCAGACTTTGCGCCGATGTATTTCTAAGATGGGGTTGTTTTTGTTTCGGCGCGCAACCATGACGTACTGATCCGCAATCAATCGCTCTCTGCACACAACGACAATGAGTCCATGCTCAATGTGTTTTTTGCAGGACCTCAGATGAAGCAACAAAATGATGTGACCCTGTTCTACAAGCGCACCCTCAATTCGCCTTACCATGATGGTCCCGTAGCCTTTTACAAGAACGGATCTCAGATCGTATTCTCCCGCAATAACCTGAAGGGTAGTAAACCGGTAACCAGAAACGGACGCATCAACCTGGAACTGTATTTCGCGCGGTTATCCGGCACCGGTGAGATTTCCCAAATGGAACCCTTTGCATTCAACAGCGATGATTATTCCATCGGTCATCCATGGATCGCTGATTCAGGAGATACGTTGTTTTTTGCATCCGACATGCCGGGCGGAATCGGAGGCACTGACTTGTACCGGTCCGTTAAGGTAAACGGCAAATGGGATAAGCCTTTGAATCTCGGACCGTCCATTAATACCCCGGGCGATGAATTTTACCCCTTCCTGGCCAACGACTCTACATTTCTGTTTGCTTCCAACGGCCATGGCGGGTTTGGTGGCCTGGATATCTTCCACCTGGATCCCCGACATGATGGTGCGCCCCAAAATATGGGCTATCCACTCAACACCATGAGTGATGATTTCTCCATGGTTCTGGATAACACCGGCCGTAAGGGAATTTTTGCTTCCAACAGGGCAGGAGGCGCAGGACTTGATGACTTGTATCATGTTACGATCCGGTCGTTCAGTCTGCAAGGTGAAGTGCATGAACGTGAAAGCCCCAAGGCCATTGTACCACAGGCCACCGTCTGGCTGTTGGACAGGCAGGGAAACCGAATGGATTCTGTCAAGTCCGACGCACAGGGTCGTTTTAACTTCGTGGTTGATTTTGATAAACAATACATCCTGACAGCTTCCAAAGATGGCTACAGTGCCGTGGACAGTGTTCACTACCATACGAAGAACCATGGAATCGGACATGTCCAATTGGCTATCCCGCTGTGGAAGCACAGTATGTTTGCCCGGGGTATTATATACTCCAATGAAACACAAAAGCCATTGGCACGGGCTACGGTGTTTCTTGAAAACCTATCGGATGGAAAGAAAGACTCAGTGATTACCGATGCTACCGGACATTATGATTTTCTGGTGAAGCCCAACAAACAATACCACATCCGCGCTATCCGCGAAGGGTTCCTGGGGCAAATGATCAAAATGAATACCCATGGTTTGTTTCAGGGCAATCTCCTGAATGACTTTGTGCTCGAGGAAGAATTCATTGACAAGGTGGTGATTCAATTTGATTATGATCAGTATGCCATTCGTCCTGATGAACTTCCGGAATTGGATGAAGTGCTGAAGGTGTTGAAACGGCGTCCTAATTCACGGATCCATATTGGCGCTTACGCTGATTCCAAAGGAACGACCGAATACAATCAACGGCTTTCTGACAATAGGGCCCATACGGTGCTGCTTTGGCTGGAGGCCAGGGGAATTCGGGCATCCCGGATTCAAACTACCGGCTTTGGGGAAACCCTCCTCGTGAACCGATGCAGTGATGGTGTTGAATGCCCTGAAGAGGAGCACTCCAAGAACAGACGCGCCGAATTAAAAGTCCAGCAGGATTAAATTGATGGGGAATCAATCCATCCGATCGCAGTTGCTTGCGGTATGTAATCAGTTTGTAACGGAACGAATATCAACCGTGGAGCGTGCGATTGCCCATGCGCAGGCGTCGGCTGCCTCTGAAACCAAGAGCAGCATGGGCGACAAATATGAAACCGCCCGAGCTATGGCACAGCAAGAGGCCGATCACAGCCGGTCGCAACTGGGAGACGCAATAGCCTTGAGGAATTTGCTGGACCAATGCCCCGCACAGGCACCAGGCGAAATAGTCACCACAGGAAGTATCGTTTATACCAACCAGCACCGCTATTTCATCGCAATACCGATCGGCGCCGTACAAATTGGTGAACATACGTTTTTCGTGATTTCCAGAATGTCGCCTATCGGAAAACTGTTGGTGGGGAAGCGCGCCGGTGATCAGTTCTCCTGGCAAGGCAATCTCATCACCATTGAACGGGTGTTGTAGCCGCTAAAATACCCAACCGACTTTGAGCGAAGCTTCCGGGTTTAATACTGCAGGCTTAAAACTTTTGCTATCCACAGTCACCAGGTTATCCCCAGCTACGCGGATGTGCATACCCGCCCACGGCGTAAAGTAAAAGTGTTTACCGAACCTCCAGGAATAACCAAGGCTGCCATTGAGCATGTAACTTTCGTAAGTAGCAGTTTGAATCTGAAGGTTGCTTTGGATGGTGTTGTGCCACCACACCAGTCCGCCACTAAGCCACCACCCCGACAAATCATCGCGGTGATAATGGTCGGCGACCAAAGCATAGGCACTTACCCAATTGTTGGTAAATCCATCGGGTATAATCAGGTGAGGCTTTTGTACACGCGCCAACAATAACCTGCCGCGTAGGTGTGACTTGCCCACCCAAACCCCACCATAGTATCCGCCGGTCAGGTAGGGTAGTACATCCTGCTCAAGGCCCCATCGGACCCTGGAGTTTGATGTCACTTCCGTTTGCCCATACAAGGATGCGGCCGTGAAGAGTAAACAAAACAGCAGACTAACTTTGAAACTCCTCATGACGTATAGATCCTTCAACTGATTGTTCAGCAAGTACAAAGAGTGATTTTTTCAAATTTCTGAATTTGCGTGTGAACGTGGCGAAGTCTTCTTCCAGTAAGGCATGTTCAATCTGAAAATCACTGAGGGCCTGATCCAGGCGCGCGGCGTCTGCAGCAGAAACCCTTTTGAAGTGCTCGGTTAGTTTCTTTTCGAGCTCCTGCCTCTCAAGAGTAAGTTCGGTGAGGGTATTGCCCACCGTACGGAGCTTCACGATCAATTGATCATCAGAAACCCATACCAACCGTTTATCAGTCAGGTTGCGGAGAAATCGGATCTCATCGCGATAAAACTGCAGATCAGATTGCCAATGGCGTGTGATGGCATACAAAGATTCCCAGGGTACTGCCTTGTAGGTAGGGGTGTTTTTGGTGTGCAGGGTGCCCATAGTGTTGTGGTTTTGTTGATTGAATTTGCAGCGTCGACCGACTTTTTCCCATGACGTTTGTCAGGGGCTATCCTGTTTAATGTCGCTTTTTATGTGGATAACTATTTGACCGATTTTTGGGTTGCTTTTCAGGTACTTCCGTATAGTTTTGCTCCATATCTATTTTTTAAACTGTTATGGATAAACTTATTTCCCGCCTGGCCGGCGAATTAAATCTCACTACGCAACAAATTTCAAGGGTCCTCGAGTTGATTGAGGCTGGTTCCACCATCCCCTTCATTGCGCGATATAGGAAGGAATTGACAGGTAGCCTGGACGAAGTGGTGCTGGCCAATGTCCGCGATCGGCATGAGCAGTTGAAAGAGCTTGAGGCGAGAAAAGAAGCGATATTAAAGTCTATCGAAAAGCAGGAAAAACTTACCCCGGCATTGGCCACTGCCATTGAGGCGGCTGAAACCATGGCGGAGCTGGAAGATATATATCTGCCCTACAAACCGAAACGCAAAACCAGGGCCAGTATTGCCCGCGAAAAAGGTCTTGAGCCTTTGGCCCAGGTGCTTTTCCGTCAGGAAGCAGGCGACATCAATAAAAAGGCAGCTGAATTTGTGAGCAGCGAAAAGGGCGTGGGCACACCCGATGAAGCATTGGAAGGTGCACGTGATATTATGGCAGAATGGGTAAGTGAAGATGCCGGAGCCAGAAAGTCACTCAGGGACTTGTTCTGGAAAGAAGGCGTGATGGAGTCCAGGGTGGTTAAATCCAAAGCTGAAACAGAAGACGGTCAAAAGTTCAAAGACTACTTCGACTGGAAGGAACCTATTCGCAAAACGCCATCGCACCGTCTGCTTGCCTTGCTGCGTGGAGAGAAGGAAGGTATCCTGTTGCTGGACCTCGCGCCGGAAGAAGATGTGGCAGTGGCTAAACTGAATCAACAATTCGTAAAGACAAGTTCGCCAGCAGCCGAGCAGGTGAAGTTGGCAGTGAAGGACAGCTATAAGCGGTTGATCAAACCATCTTTGGAAAGTGAAGTGCGCGTAGAAAGCAAGCGCCTCGCGGATGCCGAGGCAATCAATGTATTTAGTGCGAATCTCCGTAAATTATTATTGGCCGCACCACTGGGGCAAAAAAGAGTCCTTGCCCTCGACCCCGGGTTTCGTACCGGCACCAAAGTGGTATGTCTGGGAGAGCAGGGAGAACTCCTGTTGAATACGGTTATTTATCCCCATGAACCACAGCGGGAGACGGCCAAGAGCGGTACCATTATTCTTGGGCTGTGCGACAGGTTTAATATTGAGGCCATCGCTATTGGCAACGGAACAGCCAGTCGCGAAACAGAAGCCTTTGTTCGTTCGTTGCCATTGCCATCATCCGTCATGATTGTGATGGTGAATGAAAGCGGTGCATCTGTCTATTCAGCATCGGAAGTCGCCCGGGAAGAGTTTCCGGATCATGACATTACCGTAAGGGGTGCTGTCTCTATTGGAAGAAGGTTAACAGATCCGCTGGCCGAACTGGTTAAAATTGATCCGAAGTCCATTGGTGTAGGTCAATACCAGCACGATGTTGATCAGACAAAACTGAAAGCCGGACTGGATGACGTGGTGATGAGTTGTGTTAACTCGGTAGGGGTAGAGGTAAACACCGCAAGCAAGGAGCTATTGTCGTATGTGTCAGGTCTTGGGCCTCAGTTGGCGAGGAACATTGTGGAGTATCGCAAAAAGAACGGGCCATTCAAAGACCGCAAATCCCTGCATGAAGTGCCGCGCCTGGGCGAGAAAGTCTTTGAACAATGTGCAGGTTTTTTAAGGGTAAGGGATTCCCGTCATCCGCTGGATCGCAGCGCAGTTCACCCGGAGCGTTATACCCTGGTGGAGCGCTTTGCTAAAGACCTGGGATGTTCTGTGCAGGACCTGATGACCCAATCAGCATTGCGTAAGAAACTTGATTTAAAAAAATATATTTCCGAACAGGTTGGGTTGCCAACGCTGCAGGATATTCTCACGGAGTTGGAAAAGCCGGGCCGCGACCCCCGTCAACAATTTGAGGCCTTCAGTTTTGAGGCAGGCGTGAGGGAGATGAAGGACCTGAAGGTCGGCATGGTGCTCCCGGGCATCGTGACCAACGTAACCAACTTTGGTGCTTTCGTTGACATTGGGGTACACCAGGATGGCCTGGTGCACATCAGTCACCTGAGTGATCGGTTTGTGAAAGATGTCAACACAGTGGTAGCCGTGCAGGATCGTGTGAAAGTGACTGTCGTGGAGGTGGATGTTTCGCGCAAGCGTATAGCATTATCTATGAAATCCGATCCCTTTGCCAAGGGAACGCCCGTGGAACAACAGGCCCCACGCGCTTCCAAAGAATCATCCATGCAGGAGAAGATGGCCGCCTTGCAGGAGAAGTTCAGGCGTTAGCGTTTGCCGATGGTGAATACCCGGGACAAGTTAAACCCAAACATCACATCTCCTTTAGCCCAGTCAAGCGTCGTGTCTGTCAGGAAGGCACGTTCATTCATTCCCACAGCGTTGGTGAAGTTCAACTGGAACACGTGACCACCGGTTTCAATATCAAAGCCAACAGATAATGGGAAATAGTTTGTGTTTGGATTGAGTCCGTTGTGGACATAGAAGTAATCCCATGTAAATGATACCCGGTTTGAAAGCCGTATGCGACCACCGAAACCAAGGGCGTAGATGTCATTGGGATCTGCTTCCGTGGGCACCAGGTTGCGGTGCAGGATGGTAGGCGTGAGTTGGAGCGAAAAACCGTCGCTGAATTTTCGCCCGATAATCATCTGGCCATAGTAAGCCATCTTGGAGGTAATGAAGTTGGTCCGTGTAGGATCCGCCCAGGGCATCCCGTCATAGGTCATTCCTCCCACCATGACCACCGAGAATGGCCACGCGCCGGGACCTGTGGATTGCCATACCGGCCTCACCTTAATGAATCCGTCGAGTTCTTTGTGAAACGTGCTGCGTCCTACACCCACGGTTATGGAGTTTGTGATACCGTAATCAAATCCCAGTCGCATGGAGGCTTGATCCAGGCCAAAGAAATTCTCAGGACCTGAATTGAGTTTGCCAAAGCGATGGAGGATACGGACATCCAGGGTTCCTTTGGCAAGGAACTCCATAGAGTGTCCGTTGATTACCCGGGTAGATTTGAACGCGTTCTTGACCCGTTCTTTCTTCGGTCCGTCGTCCACCAGCGCCAGTAAGTCTTCCTGGGCATACAGTGCGGTGCCAGACAGAAAAAACAACAGCAGTAATCCGGAGCGTTTCATGACTATCCTTTCAGGGGTTCCAGTGAGCAGTTAACTTTTATCTTCGCCTCTTTGGATACCTTGTCGGAAACGAGACTGGGAATTTCAACACCATAGTCAATCAGGATCAACTTGAACTCCGCGGAGATTTGGGGCTTGCCATCTTTGATGGTGACACTGCCGTCGGTCTCAATCTCCTTAGTCACCCCATGCAACGTGAGTTTCCCTTTTACATGGGCCGGATAGGTACCATCCTTGCCAAAGTTGATGGCGGCCTTATTGGTAAATTCTCCCTTGAACTCTGCTTTGGGAAACTTAGAACTCTCCACATAGTTTTCGTTGAAGTGCTCTTCCATGAGCGCCTTTTCGAAAAGGAAGCCTTTCATCATGACGGCAAATTGGATGGCGCCACTTTGAACATCTATTACGCAGGTGGCAGTCTTATTGGTAGCCTCTATTACTTCAGACGTACCCGATGCATTAAAGTATATCGTTCCGCCTTTGGTGAAAAACCTTTGGGCTGAAGCGGGTGATGACAGTACGACCAGCACCAGGAAAAGGGAAGCGATGGGTGTTTTCATGAGTTAAGTTTTTAGGTATATCATTTCAAATTATCAGCAGACAGCACGCACCGGTCCAGGAGAACATCGGACCCAAGCAATTCATCAGCATTGAATCCGGTGCAATATCCTTTGATATCGATCGTAAGTCCGGGCTTTACCACCTGTGATGGTGCCCGAAACATACTGTCCATCAGACATCGGACTGAAGTGTTCGTATCGGGATCACCCAGGGAAATGACCCAGCCACTGGTGGAATCCACGGCTTTGATGACACCATGTACCGTCAACACCTGACTCAGGTACTTCTGGTTAGCCCGTGCTTCGTTCGATTCAAACTCACGGATTAATGCGATAGCATCCTGATTATAAGCAGCGGCCACATCTACCATATTGACATGTGGACGGTAATATTCGCGGTATGCGTACACGGCCCCTGCGAGTAAAGCGGCAACTATGAGGAAACCAAGGATCAGTTTCTTGTTCATTGTTAATCGTTAATTGTTTGGTGCGCCACTATCGACCCATTTCTTGATCAGTTCGAGGTTGCAGGCTGACAACTTGCTGCCACCCTGGGGCATGGCGGAAAACCCACCGGCCCAGGAAATCGAACCATATAATTTTCCGTTGAGTGCTATTGCGTTATCGGCAGACCAGGTGCCCATGGCAACATTGCCACCCGGTGCATTGCCGCTATGGCAACCGTAACAATATTGCTGGAGAATAGGCAAAACATGTTGCCCGTATGACACAGTGGCTGGCGTACTGCACACGGCCTGATTTGGATACATTACGCTTTCCTTGTCATAGTAACAGGCGTTTAATGCAAGTACAAGCAATACCAGGAGTATGGATGACTTTTTCATAACAGGTCAGTTAAGGGCACCTGCAGCCACCCACTTGCGGATTTGGGCAACCTCGCACTTGGACAGTGCAGTACCCGTAGGCGGCATGGGGGATGCGCCAGTGAGATGCGCCACCGACTTATACAACGAACCATTGAGACCTACTGTCTTTACACCGAGGTAGGTAGACAGGTCAACGTTTTTGTTTGCGGCCGTACCACCCGTATGACAACCCACACAGTATTTCTTCATCATGGGATCAATAACCGCCGTGAAGGTGAACTTGGTAGAGTCACAACCTGCTGTACAGCTATTGTTTTTGTAACCCTGACTTACCCATTTTTTGAATGCACTGATTTGTGCCGCGGTCAGGAGCCCGACCGGAGGCCTCGGCATACTGCCTTTGGTGATCTCCTGACTGATGTTGCTCCGGTTTCTGGAAATCTGCGAATACGTTGTCAGGGTCGGGCTGTATCGTCCTCCATGGCACGTCGTCATGGAACAATTGGACGTGATGAGGGGAAGGATGTCGTTGGTAAAGTAAACCGAATCTGCACTGCATGTCTTTCCCGTCGGAACAGAGGGGAGGCTTGTCGGGGTACTGGGGGTGGTGGTAGTGGTGGTTGATGCGGCCGGGTCAACTGGTTCGTGAACGCAGGTAACCATCAGCAACAATACCAATACCAGCACCGATGAGCTAAACGTTTTCATTTTGGGTGTAATGATTCGTTTACTTAATGGCAGGTTGAATATTCAGGTAACCGTTTTGGGGACAGCCTCCTGACTGGTCAACGATGCAAACCTATGGAAGATTTTGAATTCATGTCGGTAATTGAACCGAAGAATTTGCTGATTGGTCGAAACAGAACGAATGTTAGGTAATAAGAAAGCCGGAACTGTTCATGACAACAGCTCCGGCCTATTTCAACTAAAACCCTTTTACAATTTGATGCTGCAGGTCATTGTTGAACCGAAGCAGCGCAACTTCCAGTTCACGCGGCACATCTCCATATTGTTGACGGGAACGGGAGATCAACTCAGCCAGTGAAATAATTTTTTGCTGAATGGGCAATTGCCCAAATGCTTCTGACTTTAGTATACCCACCAACGTATGACGCTCC
Organism: Cytophagales bacterium; assembly: GCA_003504855.1. Lineage (GTDB taxonomy): Bacteria > Bacteroidota > Bacteroidia > Cytophagales > Cyclobacteriaceae > ELB16-189. The sequence continues at coordinate 940 of DNZD01000257.1, read as the reverse complement.
TCGCGTAATTTTTTTACTTCTGCACTAAAGAATGCCTTGTGAATTCTGTGTGCGATGGCTGGAAGATTCATGACCCTGCTATTTATTTTGTTATCTGTTTCAGGACAGCCCATGGTGGCGTGCCCATGATGTAAAATTGGGTACGGCCCACCTTCAAAAGCTCGGGGGTTTCCTGATTCGATAAAAATCAGGAGCAAGGCGAAAAACAGGCCGCAGAGGCCCTTTACAAAGCCGAAAGTGCTTCAGGAAAGGAGCGTGATAAAATGAAGTCTCAGGGAAAACCCTGAGGGATGGCACCTATTTGGTTACTACCTGGAAGTAGCGGGTCCCTTCAACATCCATTTCGCGAACGGTCCCCAATTGCTTGAGTTCCGTCAGTAATGCCTCCAACCGGTTAACTTCGGTTACCTGAAGGTGCTGGGAAATTTCCGCAAAGGACTTCCGTGCATTCGGAGCTTTCCGGAAGTCGGTGATGTAGTTTAGGATGTCGATCTTTTTCATCGCTTGTCTGATCAGGTTCTGATTGGTAAAAACGGAACTCCTGTTGTCCGGGTTACCCTAAAAATAAAACCGCCCCGTGACTGGTCATGGGGCGGTCTTGTCAGGTTGTTGTTAGCGGATATTCCAGCCATTCACCGGTCCGCCATGGAAGAACTTTTCGGGCGTCATGATTCCGTCCTTCTTAAAGACCATGCCGTCTTTCATCACAAATATCACTTTCCGAAGGGCATCAATTTGGTCCAGTGGGTTGCCTTCTACCGCGATGAAGTCGGCAGCCAGCCCGACTTTTATCGGACCGCGTGTGTTCTCTGTCTCACTTACCTTGTATCCATTTACAGTCATTGCACGAAGAATGTCCGCATTCGGAATATTCGCCGCCTTCCAGGTTTCAATAAATTCAATCGACACTTCGCCGCGTGTTTTTCCTGGAACATAATAG
>DNZD01000352.1 GCA_003504855.1 Cytophagales bacterium | reverse complement strand
TGGTACACGGCGTACACGCCCTATCAGGCGGAAATCGCACAGGGCCGGCTTGAAGCGCTGATCAATTATCAAACCATGGTGATTGACCTGACCCAACTGCCGATTGCCAACGCCTCGCTGCTGGATGAAGGTACCGCAGCAGCAGAAGCCATGCACCTGCTGCACGCCTCACGCAAGGGCGCCAAGAAGGATGCACACCGCTTCTTCGTTGACCGCAACGTCTTTCCTCAAACCATCGACCTGCTGAAAACCCGCTCGGCTCCGCTCGGCATTGATCTGTTGGTTGGCGACATCGACAAACTGGATATTACAGACAGTGGTTTGTTTGGTGTCTATGTTCAAAATCCGGATAACAACGGCGCCGTGCGTGACTATTCCACTTTTGTGGCATCGGCTCACGAGAAAGAAGTATTTGTAGTTATGGGTACCGACCTGCTCAGCCTCGTGCTGATGAAGTCACCTGGTGAAATGGGTGTTGATATCGCACTGGGTTCCTCGCAGCGGTTTGGTGTTCCCCTGGGCTTTGGTGGTCCTCATGCCGCCTTCTTCGCCACACGGGACGAATTTAAACGGCTAATGCCTGGCCGTCTGATCGGTGCCTCTATTGATGCCGATGGCAACCCCGGATACCGGATGGCTTTGCAAACCCGCGAACAACACATTCGCCGGGAGAAGGCTACCTCAAATATCTGTACAGCCCAGGTGCTCTTATCCGTTATGGCAGGCATGTATGCAGTTTACCATGGGCCTGAAGGCCTGAAGAAAATTGCTGGCAAGGTGCATGCCCTCGCGGTCATGCTCGACAACGGCGTACGTGAACTCGGCCTGAAGCAAGTCAACACTTCCTATTTTGATACGCTTAAGATTGCCGTTCCGGCCAAAGCAGCGATTGAACGCGAGGCCATCAATCACGAAATCAATTTCCGGTACTTCGACACCGAACATATCGGTATCAGTGTAGACGAGACCACCTCCACAGAAGATATACACAAAATCCTCCTCGTCCTTGGATCGGCAACTTCTAAAAATGTACCTGCGGGTGATCTTTCGGTCAACAAGATTCAATGGCCTGCCGGTCTGATTCGCACCAGCACATTCCTCACACATCCGGTGTTCAACCGTCACCATAGTGAACATGAGATGCTGCGGTACATCAAGAAATTGGAAAATAAAGACCTGTCCATGGTGCATTCCATGATCTCACTGGGATCGTGCACCATGAAACTCAATGCAACCACTGAAATGATCCCTGTTACCTGGCCTGAGTTAGGTCAGATACATCCGTTCGCACCCGCTGCACAAACAAAAGGTTATGCGGAACTGATTGGCAACCTCGAGCAGTGGTTGAAAGAAGTAACCGGATTCACCGGTGTTTCCCTGCAACCCAATAGCGGGGCCCAGGGCGAATACGCCGGTTTGATGGTTATACGCGCCTATCACCTGCAGCGTGGAGACAACCACCGCAATATTGCACTCATTCCCGCCTCTGCTCACGGAACGAACCCGGCCAGTGCCGTTATGGCTGGTATGGAAGTGGTGGTCGTAAAGTCAGATGAAGAGGGCAAGGTTGATCTGGCCGATCTCAAAGCCAAAGTTGATCAGCACAAAGACCGCCTCGCTGCTTTCATGGTTACCTATCCTTCAACGCATGGTGTGTTTGAAGAAGCCATTACTGATATCTGTCAGCTGATCCACGCCAATGGCGGATTGGTGTACATGGATGGCGCCAATATGAACGCGCAGGTAGGCCTTACATCCCCGGCCAATATTGGTGCGGATGTATGCCACCTCAATCTCCACAAGACATTTTGTATTCCACATGGTGGTGGCGGACCTGGCATGGGCCCGATTTGCGTCAACGATAAACTGAAGCCCTTCCTTCCCGGGCACGCTGTGGTGAAGACAGGCGGTGCGCAGGCCATCACGGCTGTATCAGCAGCACCCTGGGGTAGTGCCAGTATCCTGGCTATATCTTATGCCTACATTGCCATGATGGGTGGTGAAGGTCTGACAGATTCAACCCGTCTGGCAATCCTCAACGCAAACTATATTAAGGAACGGCTCAGTGCACACTTTAAGATTTTGTATACCGGATCACACGGTCGTTGTGCCCATGAAATGATTGTTGACTGCCGGGACTTCAAAAAATTCGGCATCGAAGTCGAAGATATTGCCAAGCGACTTATGGACTACGGATTTCATGCTCCTACCGTTTCGTTTCCCGTAGCAGGAACGCTGATGATCGAACCTACGGAAAGCGAACCGAAAGAAGAACTGGATCGCTTCTGTGATGCCTTGATTCAAATTCGTCAGGAAATACGTGATGTAGAGTCTGGCAAAGCCGACAAGGAGAACAACGTATTGAAACGCGCTCCACATACGGCAGCCGTAATTACTGCCGACCATTGGGATCGTCCCTATAGCCGGCAGGAAGCGGCCTATCCGCTGCCATTCGTACGTGAAGCAAAGTTTTGGCCCAGTGTAAGTCGTATCGACAATGCATACGGCGATCGCAACCTGGTATGTAGCTGCTTGCCTGTATCGGATTACGCCAACGCGTAATCCGATCCTAGTTTTTCACGAAGCGGGCCCTGGTCCTGTTCTCTCCCTGAACTGCCTCGATGAGGTACATGGCAGGTTGATTCTCGGTAATATTAATTTCCGCAACGCCACCTCCGTTCGCTGTGAGCTGATGTACCGTTCTGCCTGTCATATCACTCATCCGGACGTCCACAGGGTACTGCGCAAACTGACGCAAGTCCACGTAGACTTTGTCGCTGGATGGGTTTGGATACACCAGGGACGCATTGTTGTCCAACGGCAGATCACCCGTAATTACAATAGTTTGTGGCGCTGACGAATCGCTGAAGCAATTATCTACAGAGGTAATGACCGCGTATGTTCCTGCCTTGATCACGGTATAGGCCTGGTTGGTGCCACCTGTGATTGGATTGCCGTTCAGCAGCCACACGTTATTTGAAATTGCGCTGCTGGTCAAAATGGGTGAATTGGTGTTTCCATTTGTTACCGTAATGGTAGGAACTGCTGGTTTAATACAGAAAGTTTGATCAACCGGTGCAGCCGCGTTGTAGTTGGCGTTGCCTGGCTGGCTGGCTCGCACCGTGGCGAGTCCGGCAAGCAGTGATGTGCCAACATTGCCGCTGATACTCAGTTTAGTGGTAGTCACCGGAGTGAACGTGACAGGCAAGCCTGCCGTGGATGTTGCCGTAAGCGTGAAAGTGGGTCCACCCAGCACCGGACTTGCAGGAGGGGAAAAGGAAATTTGTTGATTGCCCTTTTGTACCACCAAGGACTGCGTGACCGGAGTAGCCGGGAGAAACGAAGTATTACCCGGTTGGCTTGCGGTGATGTCCGTAGATCCAGCCCCTACAATAGTTACGGTCACACCACTAACGGTGGCTACTGCTGTATTGCTGCTGGTGAATGTAATCGGAAGGCCGGATGTTGTTGAAGCACTCAGCGAAAATGCGGCATCGCCCATTGACTTAGCCTGGAGTGCACCAAACGTTATAGTTTGAGCCGAACGCGCAATAATGGTAAGGGTTTGAGGAACCGGAGTGGCCGCATTGTAATCTGAATTACCAGCCTGGCTGGCTGTAATGGTGACGGTACCCGCGCTGCCCCCCAAAGTCACCGTATTACCACTAATCGTAGCCAGGGAAGTATTGCTGCTTGAGAAGGTGATCGGGAGTCCGGCAGATGATGTGGCCGACAAGGTAAATGGCGGATCTGTATTGGCTACGGCAGCAAGCGGACCAAACGTAATCGTTTGATTGCCTTTTCCGATGGTCAGCGTTTGTTGCACATCCGGTGCGGCTGCATAAGTAGGATCTCCTCCCTGAGAAGCAGTAATGGTTACGGTTCCTGCCTTTAGAATAGTTACCGTACTGCCACTGATGCTGGCTACTGTTGGATCACCCGATGTGTACGTTACAGCAAGACCTGAACTGGCCGTAGCGGTGAGGTTAAATGGCAAATCACCCAGAATCTTTCCAGGCAGCGCATTGAAGGTAATGGTCTGTGAGGTTTTGGGCACTACGGTTAATACCTGTGGAACTGATGTAGCCGCATTGTAATTAACATTTCCAGTTTGAGATGCAGTTATTGTTGTGGAGCCTGCCTTATTTTGAAGGGTTACTGTATTTCCTGATACGGTAGCAACAGTCGGATCACTACTTGAATAAGAAACAGTCAATCCTGAACTAGCAGTGGCAGTCAAGGAAAATGGCGGATCTGTAAGGGCCTTGGAAGGCAAAGCCCCAAAGGCGATGGTTTGATTGGCTTTGTTCACGGTCAGATTCTGACCTACAGTGGTTGCCGGTAAAAAGTTTACGTTGCCGGACTGTATAGCTGTAATCAGGCTTGATCCGGCTCCTAAGATGGTCATTGTATTGCTAGAAACTGTGGCCACCGAGGAGAGACTAGATGTGTACGATATTGGTAATCCGGAAGATGATGTGGCAGTTAGTGTAATCGGAGCATCGCCGAAAGTAGCTGTTGCCAGTGCGGTAAATGTAATTGTTTGTGTTGCCTTATTTACGGTTAAACTCACATCAACAGGAGTTGCTGCGAGGTAATTGCCATTCCCAGTCTGCGAGGCGCGTATAATCGTATTGCCTGCCTGTATAATTGTGGCAGAAATATTAGGGTAAACGCCCGAGAAGGTAACTAAGGGTGTGGGTGATTGGTCTGTGTAGGAGATGGGGAGTCCCGAATCAGTGTTCCCGTTCAGGAGAAACGCTCCATCGCCATAGGTATACACATTGGGAATGGTAAACCCGATGGATTGTGTCTTTTTGTTGATGGTAAGGGACTGAATGGCATCCGGAGCTGCATTGTAGTTAACATCACCAGCCTGTGAAGCGGTAATGTTCACGGTTCCGGCCTTCAATATGGTTACAGTTGATCCAGAAACAGAGGCAATGCTTGGGTCGCTCGAAGAGTAGGTGACTGTAAGGCCAGAACTTGCGGTGGCCCCCAAAACAAAAGGTGCATCACCGTACGTTTTGGTTGGCAGCGTATTGAACGTAATGGTCTGAGACGCTTTAGCCACAACGAGGTTCTGACGAATATCCTGTGCATAGGTATAGGTGGTATTGCCCCATTGAGACGCTGAAATGGTCGTGGTGCCAAGACCAACGATGGTTATAGTATTGCCACTCACAGTAGCCACAGCCGTATTGCTGGATGTGAGCTTCACGGCGAGCGATGAACTTGCAGAAGGAGAAACGGAAAAAGGTGGATCCGTGGGCGCTTTAGAGTCTAGAGGCCCGAACGTAACCGTCTGAATTTGCTTGGGTGGATTGAGCAGCAATGATCCGTACAATGGAGAGGCACCATCAGCACCACCCAGGTCCTTGATTTTGGTGAAAGTTCCAGCAATATCATATTGAAAGAAGGTACCACTGGACTGAGCACCTCCGCTGGAGGTAGTGCCATATAATTTGCCAGGCGATGATTCCACGAGTGCACCATAGGGTGCTGAACCGCTCGCCGCACCATTAAAGCTGAACTTAACTGCGTAATTGCTGGTCGTGGCATATGGATCATACTGGTAAATAATACCATTGGAGTTTGCGCCACCGCCATTGGTCATGCCATACAATTTTCCATCCGTTGCCTGAACAATATCCCCGTACGGGTTCGCTCCGTTGCTTCCTGTAAAATCAACTTTCTTGGCATAGGTGTCTGTGTTGATGTCATATTCAAACAATACACCGGAAGTACCAGCACCACCTGAACTGGTCGTGCCATATAGTTTTCCATTCGCAGCCTGGACGAGACTTCCTTGCGGACTGGTGCCTTCACTCGTGGCTGTGAATGAATACTTCACCACCAACGCACTCGTATTCGGATCAAAGGTAAACAAGGTACCGTGAGCTGACGGGCCTCCTGCGTTGGTCATGCCATACAACAACGTGCTGTTGAGTGGCTGCATCAATGATCCTTTCGGCGCACTGCCAATCGTGGCCGCACTGAAGTTCACTTTTACTGAAACTGAAATGCTGCCGGGCACATATTCAAAAATAACTCCGTCTCCATTGGCGCCACCGGCCGAGGTCATTCCATATAAATTGCCGTTCGATGCCAGTACCAGGCTTCCAGATGGTGAGCTCCCCGTCCCAGACGATGACAGGTCCACCTTGCTGGTATAAATATCTGTCGCAGGATCATATTCGTACAATACACCCTGGGCGTTTGCACCCCCCAGGGAAGTCATTCCATAAAACAAACCGTTGGGCGCCAGCACCATGCCGGATTGCGGATTGGAGCCATTTGACGAGTTCGAGAAATCGACGCGCTTCGACATCGCATCATTCGTGGGATCATAGGCGAACAAGGTTCCATTGGTGGTAGGTCCACCATAAGGAGCGACGCCGTATAACTTGCCATCCGCTGCCTGCACGAGACTGCTTGCGGGGTTTCCCCCGATATTGGCTGAATTGAAGTTTGCTCGCACCGTAAGGCTATTGGTGCCAATGACGTAGCGGAACAATACTCCTTCGTTGTTGGCGCCTCCATTGGTGGTGGCCCCATATAAGTTGGTATCGGTGGCCTGGAAGAGTTTACTTTGTGGCAATGCGCCATTCGCAGAATTAAAGTCTATTTTCTTGGTGAGCGTCGTTGTTCCGGAATTATACTCAAACAAGGTCCCGAAACCATTGGCGCCGCCCAAGGATGTCATACCATAAAGCAACCCGTTTGATGCCTTCACCAGGCTTCCACCGGGATAAGATCCTTTGCTGGTGCCATCGAAATTAACACGTACCGTCAGGGTGACACCAACCGGATCATACTCAAATAAAGTACCTACACTGCCGCTGCCGCCACCATAGGTGAGTCCGAACAGCAACCCACCAGCTTCCGTTAATTCGCCTGTGGGTGCAGAGCCAGTTGGCAGGTCCACTTTTTTAGCAAGGAGGTTACCGGCAATGGTGTACTCTATTAAGGTACCCCCTGAATTTGCGCCACCTAGCGACGTCAGTCCATACAGCTTTCCATTGGAAGCCTGCATGAGATTGCCCTGTGGCCGTCCACCCAACGATGCACTCAACGAATTGAGGTTGGTGAAGATGCTATTTACCGGATCATAGGAATAGAGTACCCCGTAATCATTGGTACCACCCTGATAGGTCAGTCCATACAGCAACCCATTATTGGCGAGCACCATGGCACTGTAGGGGTAACTGCCATTTGCACCATCAAAATCATGTTTCTTGGTATACGTGTCATTTACCGGGTCATATTCGAATAAAAGACCCACGTCGTTAGCACCGCCGCTGTTGGTGACTCCATAGAACTTTCCATTGGCAAGGGTGAGACCACTCTGGGGGCTCACACCCGGGAAGTCAGTGACAAAGTTGTACTTCACCGTGTAACCCGTGCCATCATCGTTGGCACTGAAGATTACCCCTTTGTTATCGGAGACCCCTGCAGAAGCGGTACCCCAGAGCTTTCGCTGGGCTTCCGCCGAAACAAACCATAACATCAATAAGCCAACAGCCAGTAGAAACTTCCCTTTCATGGATACATGGTTGGACACGGGTGGTCCTTTTAAGGTGAATAGTGACTTGTGAAGATAGGAAAACGCAATATGTCAATCCAGAAAAGGCGGCCTGGGTAACCCAAACCGCCTTTTTCAAGCTGAAAATATCGCTGTTTATCGCAAACCGTACTTATCCAGCAGATAGAGCAATGCTGTCATGGAAGCGGCACCCAACTCCAATTCACGCTTGTCTACCTTATCAAAAGTATCGGCGCGCGTATGGTGGTAATTAAAGTATCGCTGTGAATCCGGCAAGAACCCAATAAGTGCTACCCCCTGGTTGGCGAGCGGACCGATATCCGCGCCACCACCCTCCTGGCTGAAGTCCGACAAGCCATACGGATCCAGGAGTGACTTCCATCTTTGAATGCGCTTCCGACTGGCCGTATCTGCACTGATGGTAAACCCTCGGGGTGTAAAGCCTCCCCGATCAGCTTCAATGGCAGCCAGGTGTTTTTCCTTTTTGCGGGCTGCTTCTTCAGCATATTTCGTACCACCCCGCAAACCATTCTCTTCATTCATAAACATCACCGCCCGCAAGGTGCGCTTTGGCTTGTAACCAATGGATTTCAGGATACGCAAGGCTTCTATGGATTGGATACATCCTGCCCCGTCGTCATGAGCGCCCTGCCCGAGGTCCCAAGAATCCAGGTGTCCACCGACAACAATGTATTCATCTTTGTTCTCGCTGCCGCGGATCTCACCGATCACATTAAAAGAAGGTGCTTCTTCCAATGTCTCACAATGAGACTCCAGGTAAACCTGAATTGCTTTGTCTTCCTTGAGCAGGCGACTCAGTTGATCCGCATGCTTCGTGCTGATGGCAAATGCGGGGATCTGTGGAATGTTCGGGGCATATCGCATGCCACCGGTATGGGGGTAGTCTTCAGTATTAGAACCCATCGAGCGAACAAGTGCAGCAACAGCACCATACTTAGCAGCCTCGCTGGCACCACCACCCCGTTGGTTCACCGCGCCGCCATAGGCAGCGAAAGTGTTGATCTGGGTAGGATCCATCGGGCGGTTGAAAAACACAATTTTGCCTTGCACATTTTTGGTGCCGAGCTGGGCAAGCTCTTCAAAACTCTTTACTTCAATAATGTTACCCACCACACCCTCTGGTCCGGTACCTACACTGCCCCCAAGGGCACACACGTTAACTTCCACGCTGCCCATTTTTTTGGAATTGACGATGCGGCCAATCTCCTGCTGGCCTCGTACCCAATGTGGCACCATCACTGGTTGAAGCCATACACTATCAAAATCAAAATCTTCCATCATATGCCTGGTCCACTCCACCGATGCTGCTGCACCGGGAGAACCACTGAGTCGCGCGCCAATCTTATTGGACAGGTAGTCGAGCATCGAATAGGACTTCCCCTCAGCCAGGGCGGTGGAGTAAATCTGACGGATTGTCTTTTCATCTGCACTTTGTGCAGCCGCCATAAACTGAGATACACTTAATGCCGCTGCGATAATCCAACGAGCGGCATGATGATTGAATACAGATTGTGTCATGGTTGCGAATATAAGTCTTTCATCGATTGCGCGACAGCAGAACTTTCCGGCAGGCAAAATTGTAATACAAGTGCAATTAGGTAACTTCGTTCAATACCATCCCGTATGCCATTTCTATTTGATTCATTCGAAGGCTGGAAGCGCTACAGCGAAGAAAAAAGAATTTCGCTGGTTCAGGTCGTCATTGATTATGAGCAATCGCAGAAAGGCAGTACGGAAGCTAAAATTTACGAAGGCCTGCAGACCGCATGGTCGGTGATGAAGGAGGCCGTGCACACCGGACTGGAAGAAGATATGACTTCGCGATCCGGTATGATCAACAACGGCGCGAAGAAGGTATATCGCTATCCGACGCCGGTGCTGTCGCGAGAATTTCAGCAACTAATCTCCCGTGCCCTTGCTGCCAAGGAGGTAAACTCTTGTATGGGTCGAATTGTAGCCGCGCCCACCGCAGGGGCCAGTGGCATTATGCCGGGAGTATTATTTACGCTACAGGAAATTCACCAGATCCCTGACAAGAAGATTCTCGAGTCGATGTTGTTGGCTGCCGGGATTGCACTGATCATGGAACAAAAAGCCAGTATTGCGGGTGCCGTGGGCGGTTGTCAGGCCGAAACGGGTACCGCAGCTGCCATGGGCGCCGGTGCCATCGTGTATTGCCTGGGTGGTAATACTGATATGATATTTAATGCCGTGGCCATTACCGTACAATGTATGCTCGGCCTTGTTTGCGACCCGGTGGCCGGACTGGTTGAAGTTCCCTGTGTTGTGCGCAATGCCAGCGCCGCAGCTATCGCCAATAGTTCAGCGCAAATCGCATTGGCGGATGTCAGCAGTGTAATTCCGGTAGATGAAGTAATTGAAGCCATGGGAGAAATCGGGGCCAGCATGGAGACCCGGTATAAAGAAACAGCGCTCGGCGGACTCGCCGCGACCAGCACCGCTCAACGGATCGCCAAGCGGGTGCTCATCCGCGATATCGAAATACTTCCCGACGAGGAGGTAAAATAAGATCAGTTGGCGAACTGGGGGAGGAACTCCTTCCCCAAGAAATAGATGATGCCGGTGAAAACCATCGACCACACGGCCGCGCTGACAAACATGTAAAAAATAATTTTCTCTTTCGGACTCCCGGAGCTTACCGCAATCAGGGTGCCGCCAATGGGTGTGAGAAACACAGGCGTAAAAAACGCAATACCTGCCAAACCATATTTCTTCCACAAACCAGCGTATTTGCGGCGTGAAGGCGTGAACAGTTTAGGCTTCTTTTTCCGGAATCGGGAAAATATATGCACCCGCATCCAGTCACCAAAAAAAGTAAACAGCACCACCATCGCCATCATGCCGGTGACCGTTGCCAGGACGGTAGTGATAAAATGCACCTGCGAAGTAAACCCCACCACCGGTCCACCAATAAACTTGATCATGCTGGCGATGACTACCGGAATGGCTTTCCCAATTTCTTCCATAGCATTATTTGGGGCCAAAACTCAAGTCACCTGCGTCGCCTAAACCCGGCACGATATAGGAATGGGCGTTCAGTTTTTCATCAACCGAACATACCCACAGGGTTGCAGGCATAGATATATGTTCCTGCAGATAGGCCACTCCTTCCGGTGCTGAGATTACAGAGGCCAGATGCAGGTGTGCAGGGCGGCCATGGCTCACCAGTGTGTTCACCGCATCAACGAGTGAACGACCCGTAGCCAGCATCGTATCAGTGACGATTACCGTTTTTCCCGTCAGGGAGGGCGTAGCCATGTAGTCTCTTTTGATCTGGATCTCAGCTTTTCCCTCCACGCGATAGGAACCAATAAATCCCGTGTCAGCCTGATCAAACACCCGTTGAAATCCTTCCAGCAACGGAAGACCGGCCCTTAGAATTGTAAGCAACACCACACTTTCTGGTAACTGGGTATCCCGCTTACCCAATGAGCTCACCACCGTGGCAGGCTGATACGACAATGTCTTTGATATTTCATAGGCCATGATTTCACCAATCCGCGACAGGTTAAGTCTGAACCGAAATCGATCCTTCTGGATCTGTACATCCCTCAGTTCTTTCAGGTACTGGTTGAGGATGGTAGGCGCTTCACCCAGGTTATGAACTTTCATCATGGTCTAAAAATGAAAAAAATCATGGAAAATACGCGTGTTGGAAAATTTAGTAGGCATGCACCGCCAGGTCGTACGCCTGACGGTAATGCCGGATCAGGTTCTTCCAGTCAAAGGCGGCTGAATAATTCTCCACGTTATTGCGCTGCATAATCCGGTCGCGGCGAGACTGGGTGATAAAGCGATAGAGAGAAGACGCCAACTGCCTGGAACTCCAGTCAAAGGTCCGCTTGCCCCGCTCAATCACAAACATCCCATTCTTTTCATGGTCCGGAAAATTCATGGTGAGGTAGTCACCAAAGCCCGACAAATCACTGGTTACGGAAGGCACACCGCTGGCCATACATTCGAGTGGCGTATACCCCCAGGGCTCATAATAACTGGGGAAAACTCCCAGGTGGCAACCCCGCACAAATTGCTGGTAGTCCATGCCAAACAACGGATTCGTTGATGTGATAAAATCCGGATGATAGACAATTTTCACTTTGTCTTCCGGTCGATTGAGCAGGTTCCGTCTGTTGAGAAACTGCAGTATCTCATCGCCGGTTTCATTGACCAGTTTATGTGTTACCACCACGGGCAATTTGCTGGTGCGCCAACTCTGCAGGGTGCGGCGGTAGCGCAACTTCCAATAGTCCTCTACAAAATCATTCAGGTTGGGCATCCGGTTTTCAGCCTGCCGGGTGGTAGCATAAAAAAGTTTCTTGCCAATTTCCGCTTCGATGGCCGTGCATGTCTGACGTATTTCTTCCATCATAGCCCGTGATTGCAACACCTCAGGACGGATGCTGTAGAACTCCCGCTTGGTCACGAAGAACATCACAATGGTGATATCTGTCTTCTCAGCCTTAAGCTTCTCATTCAGGTGCCACAGGGCCTCCAGGGTGAGGTCGAATCCCTTATTCCGGAATTCATAACGACCGGAAGTAAACAGATACAAGGTCTTGTCCAGGTCAAACGTATACGACTGAAAGAAATGCCCCATGACAAATTCATGGATTTCCTGTTTGTACTGTGCGTGCAGGTTTTGAAACTCGTGCAAGGCTTCGAAGCGTTCAATGTTGAGTCCATTGGGCAAAATGACCTCAGGCTTTCGCTTCAGCAAGTGTTTGCATTCCCGGGCGGTAACATCACTCACCGTCGTAAAAACATCACAGTTCTGAGCGCATTTGTATTCGATGGCCTCTTCCGTGACCACACCAAATTTCTTGGCTTCTGCTTCGCGGTCAAAAAACGGAAGGTGTGCGTAGAAGAGCGGAGAATTGATTGCCAGGTGGCGTCCCAGCTGGGTAGCGTGGGTGGTAAACACGGTACGTACCGGCATCTTCTCGCGTTTGATATCGAGTATGGGTAAACCAGCCATCCATTCATGAAAATGGGCGATCAGCCGCTGATCTTTTGTCAACTTCACCAATTCATCAATGTACAGTTTGGTCAGGTAGCCAAAGGCAACAACCTGATTAACCAACTCATGCTGGTCGGGTGTGCTCACACCATGGTTCTTCCATAGAAGGTATTTGATTACGCCAAGGGCTTTATCCTCAATCACCTTGGGATTCAGCAACACCACCCTGGGTTTTCCCGTGATAAGCCATTCAGCATAGTGAACATCGTAACCCCGTTTGCGAAGATTGGCGGCAGCCTGACCAAAGACGTCCTGCACATCATCAAGGGGCTCAAGTTCTGCCTGAATATTCTTGTTGAGGTAAGGGCCAATCATGCAATATTCTCCCTGCACACGCTCGGCCACCGCGGGTGCCTTGGAGCGAATTACCGTATATATACCACCTACCTGGTTACACACTTCCCAGGCGATTTCGAGCAACAGGGCTTTAGGAAAATTTGGTGATGTTTTAGGACGCGACATAGTTATTACCAGAAAAGCTACAGCCTAATTGCCGGAGAACAAAGAAGTCTTAATACCTGAATATTCTCTTTTTTCACAGCGCTCATAACAAGTCAATATGGCACAAAAGCAGCAAAAACTGAGGGGTTTCACGTCAAATTTTCCTGAATCGTCGATAATTAAAAGTTGGTGAGCGATTTGATGACAGGGTGCCGGAGGGATTGAGCTATGAACTTTGAAAAATTCACTATCAAATCGCAGGAAGCGCTACAAAAATCAGCGACCATTGCGTCTGGATTTCAACAACAGGCCATTGAGCCGGGTCACCTGCTCAAGGCTATTCTGGAAACCGACGAAAATGTGGTTGATTTTCTGATTAAGAAATCCGGCGTCAACAACAACCTATTGGTGACGCGACTCGACGAGCTGCTGCAATCATATCCCAAAGTGTCTGGTTCGCAGCCCTACCTCACATCGGCGTCCAATGCGGTTCTTCAACAGGCCGAAAAAGAATTAAGCGACTTCAAAGACGAATACATTTCTATTGAACACCTGCTGCTCGCCCTTTTGGCCGGCAAAGAAAAAACAGCCGTGCTGATGAAAGATGCAGGGTTTGCCCGTGCATCACTTATTAAGGCGATCAACGACCTGCGCGGCGGAAAGTCTGTTACCGATGCCAACGCCGAAGCCAAGTACAAGTCGCTGGAACGCTATTCCAAAAACCTCAATGACCTGGCCAAGCAGGGAAAAATTGATCCGGTTATCGGTCGGGATGAAGAGATCCGGCGCGTGTTGCAAATTTTGGCACGTCGCACCAAGAACAATCCTATACTCCTGGGCGAACCTGGCGTGGGCAAGACGGCCATTGTGGAGGGCATGGCCCAACGCATCGTGAATGGTGACGTTCCCGAAAACCTGAAAGGCAAAATCCTGGTGTCACTCGATATGGGCCTGCTGGTGGCGGGCGCAAAATACAAAGGCGAATTTGAAGAGCGACTGAAGGCGGTGATCAAAGAGGTTACCGATTCAAACGGACAGATTATTCTCTTTATTGATGAGATTCATACATTGATTGGTGCAGGCGGTGGTGAAGGGGCTATGGATGCCGCCAACCTCCTGAAGCCTGCGCTGGCCCGCGGCGAATTGCATGCTATCGGTGCCACCACCCTGAAGGAATACCAGAAATACATTGAGAAAGACAAGGCCCTTGAACGCCGGTTTCAATCCGTCATGGTGGACGAACCTACCGTGGAAGATTCTATTTCTATTTTGCGCGGAATCAAAGACAAGTACGAACTGCATCACGGTGTGCGTATCAAGGACGATGCGGTCATTGCCGCTGTAGAATTATCACACCGCTATATTTCTGACCGGTTCCTTCCAGACAAAGCAATCGACCTGATGGATGAGGCCGCCTCAAAACTGCGCATTGAGATGAACTCGATGCCGGCTGAACTGGACGAACTGAACCGCAAGATCATGCAGCTTGAAATTGAGCGGGAGGCGATACGTCGGGAAAAAGACAAAGAGAAAGAAGCAGGACTTAGTCGCGAGATTGCTGATCTCTCAGGTACCCGCAACACGCTCAAAGCGAAATGGGAAAGCGAGAAGTCTGTGGTGAATAATATCCAGAAAGAAAAAGAGGCCATCGACAAACTCAAGTTCGAAGCCGACCAGGCCGAAAAGGCAGGTGATTATGGCCGTGTGGCTGAAATACGATATGGAAAAATCACGGCAGCAGAGAAACGGGTAAAAGAACTTCAGGAAGAAATGAAGGCCATGCAGGGCAATGGCACTTTGTTGAAAGAAGAAGTAGACAATGAAGACATTGCGGAAGTGGTCGCCAAGTGGACGGGTATTCCCGTTTCAAGGATGCTGCAAAGTGAACGCGACAAACTCCTTCACCTTGAAGACGAACTGAGCAAGCGTGTAGCCGGACAAGAGGAAGCCATCCGCGTATTGTCTGACGCTGTTCGCAGAAGCCGCGCAGGACTGCAGGACCCCAAGCGTCCCATTGGTTCATTTATTTTCATGGGCACGACGGGCGTTGGTAAGACCGAATTATCGAAAGCCCTGGCGAGTTATCTCTTTGATGATGACAATGCCATGGTGCGCATCGACATGAGTGAATACCAGGAGCGCCATAGTGTGAGTCGCCTCATCGGTGCACCTCCGGGATATGTGGGTTACGATGAAGGCGGGCAGCTTACCGAGGCCGTTCGGCGCAAACCATACAGTGTTATCCTGCTGGACGAAATCGAGAAGGCGCACCCGGA